>CALDSS010000058.1 GCA_937924495.1 uncultured Saprospiraceae bacterium | reverse complement strand
GCGCTAACATTTATTGAAGCGATGTAGGTCGTGTTTGCCTCTAAAGTAGCGCCTAAGATTGTTGGATCTTCTCCACCATCTCCGTCTAAATCAATGAAAGAAAAAACTTTTCTATCTACTCCATTTTCAGGAGTGAGCTCTAACGAGAGACCGACGATCACTTCTTCTTCGTTTTCAATGACGGGCGTTTCTTTGTTACAAGATGCTAAGATGAATAATCCGAAAAATAGAACGATATAAAAATTTGATAGAAATTTCATGATTGAATTTTTTATTGGGTGCTTTTGTCTCGTCGAGCCCCAGCTCGACGTTGATTTTTGTCGAGCTGGGCTCGACAGGACATTTAAAGCACACCTTTGTTGATAATAAAATTGGTGTTAGTGTGCTGTTTACCAAACTTTCAAAGTTTGGTAAACAGCAAAGTACAATAGAACGCATTGTCTATTTACTTGTATTCCCAAAAAGGGAATACCCCTACTTATTTGAAATAATAGTTCAAGTTGCGACCTATTTTGCTCAAAGTAATTGAGGCTAAATTGTTATATGGTTACATTGTTTTCCTAAACAATTTAACCATATAGCCATGAAACCATTGAGAATTTACTTCATTGATCGCAGCTTAAATTAATTTAGAATATAAATCAGGAAGTCTCTGGTGGGCCTCGTAGGAAAGTGGTCAATGTTTCTTTTGAGAAAAAGGCTTGACCAATATGGAAATTTTGATGCGCAGCTACTTCAAGAATAGCAATTTGAAGGACATTTTCATTGGACTCCTCAACTGGTGAAAAGTTGAAATTACAAACAAAACATTGTTCCACTTTTAGCTCATCGCCGTGAAAATGTTTCTCTGTACCAGTAGCATCACAATGAAAAATATGGTCATGACCATGCTCGAACCAATGGTGCAATCCATTGATTAGCAATGAATTGCAGATGATTGCAGCAAGTAGTATTGCTAAATAGGGCCGATATGTCTGCAAATGAGCTTTGGTCATTTTATCTACGGAAGGTTATTTCCGATGAGTGAATATAGTGCTTTTCTTTTAAGAAGCTTGGGATGGTGGGACGACTTTGAGTCGTGCCACCACAAAATTGTCTCGTGCACCACTCAAAGTCGTCCCACGAGTATAAATGTTCTTTGTAATTATTAGTTCAAAAATAGCGCATTCGAAAATAACAATTTGCCATTGTACCAGAATGCTCTAAATAACGGATCATCGAGTAGATAAATTATTTTACCAGCACCTTTGTCTTGCACTCCAAATGTCAAAGTGTTGGGCAAATCATTTTTCAATTCATGGCCAATGAATCCATAATGACCATTCTTGCTTTGAATGGTTCCTACATTCCAACCTTTATCCAATTTTGGATATTTATAACTGTTGGTTTTTAAAGAATAGTAAGTGTCTCCCAAGCCGGCAGAAAGCGGATGTGTCGTGTCTAAACTCACTTTCGTAATCGCTCCTGGTGTTCCACTCGAAATATGCGAACGTTGACGTGCCTTATAAGAATCTACTTTTGAAGAAGAGGTCGAGGCATCTGGCTTTTTCAAATCAAAACCTTCTTTGTCAGCCAGTTTTGAATTGGCGTTTCCAATTGCAATTAACTTGCCTCCGCCAGCAACCCAAGTGCTTATTTTTTTCAATAAATCATCAGATAACTTATAACTGCCTTCCGGCAAAATGAGCGTTTTGTGACCTGTGAATTTTCCACTTTCCAACTGAGATAAACTGAGCGCAGTGAATCCGATATTTAACTCTTGCTCCAGAAAATGCCAGACAAATCCGTAAGAATGATTATTCACTTTTTCACCATATAAAACGACGATGTCAGGTGTTGACAAAATACGCATTCTATCTGATCCTAAATCAAGTCCATTGGTTGAAAAACCACTCCTGACGGCATTGAATGATTGCTTGTGTTTGTTAGCAATTTCTTGTGCGGTTTTATACCAGTTTTTGATGTTGGAATTATCTGCGCGCGTCAATACAAAAGTACCTCGGTCGTACGTGTTTCCTTCCAAAGTCATTGGGTCGGCAGGTGTTCGGACTTTCAAACCTGCATTTAATAACTCCGCTAAAAAAGCGCCGTCTGCTACTGATTCCCAACCAGAAATTAGCGCATAAGGAATGAAGTCAGGTGCTGGTTTTTTATTGAATTTTTCTAATTGAAAAGTACTACCAGTTTTGATAGTTTGGGAAGTCGCATAAGTTTCTAAGCCATAAGCATAGGGCAGCGACCATGCCGTGATATCATAAGTCAACGAATCAGAAAGAAATGGCTCTGGCTCAAAAAGCACATAAGCCAGTGTTCCTTTTGGTTGATTGGTCGTGATGATCAAATCATCCGCATTAATTGAAACTCGCCCTTTTGCACCTTTTTTATAATCAAAACCATTGGCAGAAGAAGCTCGCCCAGCGGCGTTGTATCGGATTTCATGCTGATCCATCAACTGTATGAATCGTTCTATTTTGGCTCTATCTTCAGGGTTGTTTTTGATAATGAAAGTATTGTATTTTCCATCGGGGCGAGTATTGAAGTATTTCTTAAAATTATCAACAACACGGTCAGCATTTTTAGAACCCATTTCGATGGTAGAAAGACTGGTGGTATGATGATGTTCAATTCTTTCTGCCAATTTCAAGGTGTCGCCATTACTGGTAGAAACTGCTACACCTCCGACGCCATGACCAGCTTGTTCGTAAGTCATCCCAATGGCTCCGTTGAAAGTAGGGTAGGTGTCGCCATAACTTGGATATAATAAATCGAACCACTCGCGGGTAAAATACAACCACCCATTTTTGTCGAAGTAATGCGCATGATTTTTACCAATTTCTGTCTGAAATTGCATTTGCCAGTCCGTCACCATTTCGTGATGTGGTTCTGCTGCTGGCGCAAAATAATATGGATTGTCAGGGTATTGCTCATGCACATCGGGATGAATGTGAGGTAACCACTGACCATATAATTTTATACGTTGCTGCGATTCTTTTTGAGATAACCATGCCCAGTCGCGATTCAAATCAAAATGATAATGATTAACTCGACCAGACGGCCATCTCTCAAGATGTTCTCTACTTTTTATCGCTGAGTTTGGGTTTTTATTTCCGACACCTCTAAACCAATGCGTATAGCGGTCATATCCATCTGGGTTGGCAGCAGGGTCAATGATGACCACGGTGTTTTCCAACCAATATTTTGTCTGTGTATTTTGAGGATTGATCAAGTCATACAAAACCTGCATGGAACATTCTGAACCAGAAGGCTCATTTCCATGCACTGAGTAAGTCATCCAAATAATTGAAATTGGCTGCTCTGGTGTCCAATCACTCGACTCTAAGCCAGCAAGGCTGCGGTTATGTTTTCTAATTTTTTCGAGATTAGAATGGTTGTTTTTGGACGTAACAAAAGCAAGCATCAAGGGTCTGCCTTCGTAAGTGGTGCCGTATTCTTGGAGGGTCACCAAATCACTATTTGCTGATGCATGTTGGAAATAATCTATCAACAAATGATGTGGTGTAAACTGTTCTCCCAATTTATGAGGCAGAAATTCGTTTGGTGATTGCAGTTGTGCAAAAAGAAATAGTTGCACAAAAAGTAGCCCGATAGTAAATGCATTTTTCAATTTCATCAACCTGTGTATTTTCTGTAAAGGTATAAGTAGTTCCCGAAATTTGATGATAAAATATTTGAGTATCTTTTTGCTTCATACTTCATAAAATTTTTAATTGTAGAGATACACTGAAAAATTTTTAATTGTCTGAAACAAAAATCTATTTCAAATATTTTCTATCCTCAATTTCCACGACCTACTTATCTTTGAATAGTTGTTTAAAAATAATGATGTAATGTCTAAAAGTCTCAACATAATTATTGCCGTCGCTATTGCTTTTGCATTGGGTTTGTGGGCCATGAATTGGTACTACAAAAAGACTTCCGCCACGGTGGAAGAACAATCTACTGTTCTTTTAGAAAAGATTAAAAAAGTCACCAAACTCATAACGGTAGAGGGGTATTTCTCTGAGATTTATGACCATAAAGATTATTATTACTACGA
>CALDSS010000057.1 GCA_937924495.1 uncultured Saprospiraceae bacterium | reverse complement strand
TTTTTGAATAAAAAGACATTATGGGTAGTGGAAAGCTATTTTCCACTACCCATAAATTAAAAGCATGAAATTTAATCATAATACTACTTTATTACTCTCCCTACTTATTTTCTTTTTTGTTGAAATAAATGCCCAAATTGATGCTTTATGGGTAGGCGAGAATTTAAACGAAATCTATTTCGAGGATGGAAAATGGATTTATCAAACTGAAAATGACTTCTATGAAGTTCATGAGATTGATTCTAAGTACTATAAAATTCCAGAATTCTTAGGTGGAAAGCATAAGTGGGAAATTGGTTTTGAAAAATTATCGACTTCTCTTGATACCCTCTATTTGAAAAAAGGACTTACAACAAAACTGTTTGTAAAAGCTGATAAGATTGAGTTTAGAAAGTTTAAATTTTATGCTTTTGAATATGATTTATTAGGTAGTTTTAGAAATGTGAAGACCAAGTATCATCTCAATCAATTTGGAATTTTTAGAAAGTCAAATGCTAAAAATGAGACTCTGATTGAAGAAGCAGTTTCAACTGAGGTTTTGGAATCTTTTTATAGATTGTTGAAAAGAATAGATCTCTACAATTTGAAAAAAGCAGGAGGAATGTCCAATAATTGTGATAATCAGGAGTACCGTTTTACTTTTTGGGATTTGTCAGGCAATAGATACGAGTACTCGTCGATTTGGGTTAGAAAGCAATTGAAACCCATTCAAAATTTTATCACGGAAATTGAAAAGCAATATGCTCAACCTTCATCTAAAAATTGATGTAAGTAGAAACAATCAAACAATTCCATAATCAAACAATCAATATTAATTACATTTGCTTTTCAAAAAACAAAATCACTAAACAAACTATACGAGATAATGAAGAACCTTCCCCTGATTTTAAATGTAATTTTATTTTTATTGGTTGGCTATCTTTTTATGGATAAATCTTCTGCAAAAGAAGAAGCACCGGCTGTGGTAGAAGAATCTACGGAAATACCGCCTATCGTTTATATCAACTCTGATTCGTTGATTAAGAACTATAAAGAATTTCAAGTCATTGCAAAAGAAATGGAGGCCAGAGAAAAACGGGAGGACAAGGCGTTGAAAGCAAGAGGCCGTTCTTTAGAAAAAGAAGTAGGTGCATTACAACAAGAAATGATGGCTCTGCAAAATGAAGCGCAAGGCGGAAATCTTTCGAGAGTAAATTATGAGGCAAGAGCTACCAAGATTGCTGAAAAAGAACAAAAACTTACTGCCAAACAACAACGCCTGATGGGTGATCAACAACGCATTGCTGGTGAATTGATGGCCGAAGGAAATCGTATCAATGATTCATTGCAGATGGTGATTCGAGGGAAATTAGAAGGCTTGAAAGCCGAAAAAGGATACGAGTTTATTTTGAGTTATGGCCCAGGGAGTGGTGTTTTGGTAGCAGATCCGAAGTATGACATTACCGACACGGTGTTGAGTATTTTGAACTCTGAACAATAATTTTATTAGCTGGTACACGGTGAAAGGTTCACGTTACACAGCGTTTTTAGATAAAATGGGAAAAAAGCCTTTTGTGTCTTCACAAGAGGCTTTTTTAGTGGAATGAACTCAATATTTTTCTCACCTTTGCAAAATAAGATTTCGAGAAATCGGGAGTTCGAAATTTCGAGAAATGAATCCTTTTTATCGTCTCTAAATCTCGAATTCCCGAAGTCCAATAATTCAAATAAATCCAAAATATGAAAGACATTTTTATAGTTGCTGCCAAACGTACTCCAATGGGGAGTTGGAATGGAGCACTTTCAAAATTCTCAGCCACTCAGTTGGGAAGTATGGCCATCAAAGGAGCTTTAGAAGCGGCGAATGTTGACCCAAAGAAAGTCAATGAGGTATTTATGGGCAATGTTTGTTCTGCGAATTTGGGACAAGCACCTGCTCGTCAGATGGCTTTGGGGGCAGGAATTTCCAATAAAATTCCATGTACTACTATCAATAAAGTATGCTCATCTGGTATGAAATCAGTGATGCTTGGCGCACAGACTATTGCGGTCGGTCATGCTGAAATTGTAGTGACTGGAGGTGCGGAGAGTATGTCGAATATTCCTTTTTATATGCCAAAAGCACGTTGGGGAGCCAAGTTTGGAGATACCACGATGGTCGATGGATTGAGCCGTGACGGTTTGAAGGATGCGTACGATGATTGTGCAATGGGTGTGTGCGCAGATGCTACGGCTAAGAAATACAAAATCTCAAGAGAAGAGCAAGATGCTTTTGCGATTCAAAGTTATAAACGTGCGGCAGCGGCTACCAAGTCAGGAGAGATGGGCGCAGAGATTATTCCAGTTTCTATTCCTCAGCGAAAAGGTGATCCCATTATGATGACGGAAGATGAGGAGTTTAAAAAAGTGATGTTTGAGAAGATTCCAAAACTCCGTCCTGCTTTTACGAAAGATGGAACAGTGACTGCTGCCAATGCTTCAACTATCAATGATGGAGCGGCATGTATCATTCTCGCCAGCGCTAAAGCTGTCAAAAGATACGACCTGAAACCTATTGCAAGAATTGTTTCTTGGGGAGATGCAGCGCATGAGCCAAAATGGTTCACGACGGCTCCGACCAAAGCTGCTCCAGTTGCTTTAAAACGCGCTAAGTTGAAAATGGAAGACATGGATTACTTAGAGGTGAATGAGGCATTTTCAGTGGTGACAATGGCTTTCAATCAAGAGTTGGATGTGACGGATAAAAAAGTAAATGTGTTTGGAGGTGCTGTTTCATTGGGTCATCCATTGGGGGCTTCTGGTGCTCGTATTTTGGTGACTTTAAACAATGTCCTTCAACAGAAAAAAGGAAAATACGGCTTGGCTACGCTTTGTAATGGAGGCGGTGGAGCCAGCGCTGTAATCATCGAAAAACTTTGATCAGTTTGCAATAAGCAGTAGGCAGCGAGCAATCGGCAGTGAGCAAACTGCCTATTCTTACTGCCCACTGCAAACTGCCTACTGAAGTACTGCCAACTGAAATGCGTTACTTCCTAAAATTAGCATACAACGGAACAAACTACCACGGCTGGCAGCGGCAACCGAAGGACATATCTGTGCAGCAAGTTATAGAAGAGGCTTTCTCCACCATGTTGCGTACGCCTATCGAAA
>CALDSS010000056.1 GCA_937924495.1 uncultured Saprospiraceae bacterium | reverse complement strand
GGTATCACGGTCTATCAGGAGCAAGTGATGTTGCTTTCGCAAAAACTCGCCAACTTTACCAAAGGTGAGGCCGATATGTTGCGGAAAGCGATGGGTAAGAAGATCAAGAAAATGTTGGATAAAATGTATCCAAAATTTGTAGAGGGAGGAGAGAAGAACGGTCACCCAAAAGATATTTTAGATAAAATTTGGAAGGATTGGGAAGCTTTCGCGAGTTATGCATTTAATAAGTCGCACTCGACTTGTTATGCGTTCGTGGCATTCCAAACAGCATTTTTGAAAGCCAATTATCCGTCTGAATTTATGGCGGCGGTTTTGACCAATAACCGTAGTAATATTTCTTCTATCAGTTTCTTCTTGCGCGAATGTCGTCGCATGGGAATCGAGGTTTTGAGTCCAGACATCAACGAATCTCAACCGAAATTTACCGTTACAAAGGATGGTCATATTCGTTATGGTTTTGAGGCATTGAAAGGAGTAGGAGAGGGGCCTGTTGGAGAAATTTTGAAAGAACGAAAAGAAAACGGCTCGTTTGAATCTATCGTCAATTTCACAAAAAGATTGGATTCAAAATCGGCCAATAAAAAAGTATTGGAGTCATTGGTTTTAGGTGGTGCATTTGATCGATTTGGACAACATCGAGCTTCTTATTTTGCACCTTCTGAAAAATATACTACCTATATCGAACACGTGACAAAGTACGGGCAAGCATTTCAGGAACAGGCTGCTTCGGCTTCCATGAGTTTGTTTGGAGAGTTGGATGAATCAACGATGCCTGAACCCAATTTCCCTGAATACAATGAATGGAGTTTGCTCGAAAAACTGGAGCGAGAGAAAGAGGTAACAGGTCTTTACATTAGTGGTCATCCATTAGATGATTATCGTTTTGAGATTGAAAGTTTTGTCTCTTGTTCATTGGATGAAATAGAAAAATATCACGGAAAAGGCAGTTTCAAAATGGCTGGAATTGTGACCAGCGCTGTTCATCGAATCAGTCAAAAAGGAACGGGTTGGGGAATTTTTACGATTCAAGATTACGCGAGTTCTTTTGAATTTAGATTGTTCAAAGACCAGTACAATGACTTCAAAGGTCGCCTCGAAACGGGTGCTTGCTTGCTCATGGAAGGTAATTTTGAAAAGTCTTGGAGTGGAGAAGAGTGGATGTATAAAGTGAAGAAAATCACTTCTTTAGAAGCAGTAGGGGAGTCGTATGCAAAATCTATTTTAGTTAAAATTCCTTTAGAAAAAATGGATGAAGGTATGCTCAATGGGATGGATGATGTTTTGAAAAAGTATAAAGGGAAGCAGCAATTGCGGGTTGCCTTTTTAGATCATACCAATCGTGAGTCATTGACTTTTCATTCTACTAAACGGAAAGTGACGATTGATACTTTTTTGGTGGAAGAATTGGAAAGGCTTGGGGTGCAGTGTGTGGTGAAGTAAGTGGAGTGGTTTAAGTATTCATGATTTTTACGACAGTGAGAAAATTTTATTCTGAATAAGGCAAAAACGACAGGTGGTGCCTTTGTCATTTGGAATTACTTGGTGTCATTTTTTAAACCACCCTGAATACATCACATAGCTATTCGCAATACGCTCAATCGAATCTGTGAATTGCTCTTTGCTTAGTTTTTTGACTTTTTTAGCTGGAATGCCTGCATAAATCCAACCGGATTCGCAAACCTGTTTTTCGAGCACTACTGCTCCTGCGGCAATCAATACATTGCTTTGTACCACAGCGTGATCCATGATGATGGCACCCATGCCAATGAGGGCATTATCATAAACAGTACAACCGTGTACAATCGCCCGATGACCAATGGAGACATTATTTCCAATAGTCGTTGGAGCACGTTTGTAAGTACAATGAATAACGGCACCATCTTGTACATTTACTTTGTTTCCAATTTTAATAAAATGAACATCTCCGCGTACTACCGACTGAAACCAAAAGCTGCATTCATCACCTGCTACCACATCACCAACGATGGTCGCATTTTCAGCAATAAAGCAATCTTTTCCAAAAACTGGAGATTTGTCTTCAACAGAAAGTATTAGTGGCATAATGTGTGATTTTCGATAAAGATAATCAGTTTTGACAATTAGGAAATAAATAGAATCTTTGTGAGTTAATAATTGTCTGATTGTCAGGTTTGTTAAATGGTTATTTCTAAGCAGTTTTAACAATCCCACAATCTCAACGATCACCTTAAATGATAGATTTTTTCAAAAAAGAGGAAGAAAAAGCGATAGTGAAAGCTATCCAAAAAGCAGAAAAGCACACTTCTGGTGAAATACGAGTGCACCTCGAACGAGAGCTGGATGGCTATGGAGTGCTGGATGTCGCCACTGAAGTCTTCTACATTTTGGAAATGGAAAAAACCGAACAGCGCAATGGGGTGTTATTCTTCATAGTGCCCAGCGAGAAGCAGTTTGCAATATTGGGCGATAAGGGAATCAACGAAAAAGTTCCTGATGATTTTTGGGATGACATTCGAGATGTTTTAGCGTCTTATTTTAAAAATAAACAATTCAAAGAAGGGATTTGCAGAGGGGTAGAGCGAGTAGGGGAGAAGTTGCGCGAATTCTATCCATATCAATCTGATGATAAAAACGAGCTTCCAGACGAAATTTCTTACGGTGACTAAGAGGCTTTCTACTGTTTTGTTGGTAGCGGTGCTTTCTTTTTTTAATCAATCATTGATTGGTCAAAAAGAAATCCCCAAACCTCCCTATCCGCCTCAACTGGTGAACGATTATGCGGGGCTACTATCAGCGGGAGAGATCAATGCGCTGGAGCGAAAACTCGTAAAGTACAATGACTCCACCTCCACCCAAATTGCTGTAGTGATTGAAAATAGTTTGGAGGGAGATGATATTGTCAATTATTGTCAACGATTGGCCGAAACGTGGGGCATTGGGCAAGCAGATGAAGACAATGGAATATTAATTTATGTCGCTTTTCAAGATAGAAAAATACGATTGCATACTGGATATGGGACAGAGGGCTTTTTGCCAGATATTATGGCCAGTCGTATTATTGACAGAATCATCGTACCTGCTTTTCGAAAAGGAAAATATTATGATGGTTTAAATCAAACGACAGATGTGATTAAGGATTTGGCAGAAGGCGAATATACGGCTGATGAAATGGTGAGCGGTAACGAGCCTTTTCCTGCGGAAGCAGTTATTTTTATGGTGATTTTTATAGTCATTTTGATAATAATAATCAATAATTCTGACTCTGGTGGGGGCTATCATAGAGGTGGCAAATATGAGCGCGACAGAGGCGGTGGTTGGGTAATCATTGGTGGCCCAGGCGGCGGCGGATGGAACTCAGGTGGCGGCGGTCTTGGCGGTGGCGGATTTGGAGGTTTCGGCGGTGGCGGATTTGGTGGCGGTGGAGCCAGCGGAGGATGGTAATACTAAAGTTTTACTGAACAATAAACACACATTATTGAGAAAACATTTTAATCAAAACTAAAGGAAATTCATTTTATGAATCAGGAAAAACTTTATGAGTATTTAGAAGACGCTATGGATTTTATGGTGTCATTTGCACCCAAGATCTTGATGGCGGTCATTTCTCTTTGGGTCGGATTTTGGATTGTGAAAAGAGTAATGAAGGTATTGGGAATAGCTCTTGAAAAAAGTGGTCTTAATCTAGAGGTAACTGGTTTTATTAAATCTTTTGCCAGTATTCTTTTACAAATCGCGGTTGTCCTTTTTGCAGCAAGCTTCTTAGGATTTGAGGTTTCTTCAATTCTTGGGTTATTGGCGGCAGCCAGTTTTGCAGTTGCATTTGCACTTCAGGGTAGTTTGGCCAACCTTGCTTCCGGTATTTTGGTGATGGTTTTTAGACCTTACAAAATAGGAGATATGGTGGAGGTAAATGGAAAGTTTGGAAAAGTTGAAGACATCAAAATTTTTAGCACTATCCTTTCTACTCCTGGCATGAAGACGTTGATTATTCCCAACTCAAAAGTAACGGAAGATACTATCACCAATTTTTCTGCAAAAGGAGCAATCCGATTAGAGTTGAATATTACCATGCCCTATGAAGAAAGTTATCCGAAAGTTAGGCAGGTCATTGTCTCTACCTTGAAAGAGATACCTGTTGTCCTCAGAGATCCAGAACCAGAAGTTGGCATCGAAACCTTCGATAGTCACAATATCGTTTTGACTGCTCGTCCGTACGTCAAACCAGATGATTATTGGGAAGGAACTTTTGAATCAAACAGATTATTGAAAAAGGCCTTTAGTTCCAACAATATAAAAGTTGCTTACTCAGAAGGTATTGAGATTGGGCCAATTGGGGACTAACTTTATAAGTTGTCGGTTTTAAGTTGAAGGTTGACCAAACTTTCAACTTAAAACTTTCAACGGTTATTTGCACTCGTGATTGATGCCCAATACATATTTGCTGACCACATCAATTTTAGTGGCCGCCTCAGCCCCTTGAAAACCACTAATCATTTCGTTGGTCAATTTTTCTTTTGCAAGTTGAGTTAGATTTTCCGAAACAGGCATATATGACCAGTGCCATTTTTCTTCATTATAGCCATCTGGTCTGATATTTCCTTTCGGAGAATATGGTTGACAGTAGCCATAATTTCCAGCGTTAGTAGATAGCCACTCATAAATTTCCCTTCCTTTCCCTTTTTTAAAAAAGTCAGGTTCAAGCGAATTCAAATCTATATCAGTGCCCCAGTGGTGGCGCGATGTGCCGGGCATGGAACTGTAGGTTAAAATTTTGTAAGCTCTCTTTTCGGCATCAGGCAGTGTTTTAGAAAGGTCTTGTCCGTCAACTTTTCGGGTACCATTCCATTTTGCTTCCCAGATACTTTTTTGGTGATCAAAAGGGCGAGCTGCTGAAAGTATTTTCAAATCAATACCGTCTTCTTTGGCAGCATTTTTCATTTTAAGAAAGGCATCATAAGCATCCTTTCGCATGTACATACCTTCGCGCGAAGCGTATTTTTTTTCTATTACAATAAAATCAGGATGTTTAGTTGGGTCAAATTTTCCGATGATGTAATCTAATGAAAAGCTATCTACTTTTTCAGAAGAGGTTTGATTCACAGAAAGGGGCTTGGGGGCATTTGAGTCAGTCGGAACTGAGCTGGAAGGTTGATTACAACCCACTAGAAGCAAGACGATTGTAGCAAGACGATTGATGGAGCGTTTCATACATTTCATTTTTTATGAACACAAAAATCAAAAAAGGGAAAGAAAAGCAATAGCAAATCACCAACTAATGCAAATCGGAGTTGAATTTTTGTAGCACCCTGCTCTATATAGGGGGAGATAGCTGAAAAACTTCCACCAAAAACAAAACGATGTTTGACTAAATCAACTTCCGATATTAATTTTTTAGCAGTAGAGATACACTGAAAAAATTTAAGTCGTCTGAACTACTTCTTAAAATCCAATCTGTTTTTTCATAAAAAAAATATTTTACACAAATCGCTGTAAATCAATTGTTTGTGGGTAATTAAATTGTTATTTATTGAAAATGACTTGTTAAGTGTCATGTCACGATAGCTTGGTATGTGGTTTGAAAAACCAAAGTAGTAAGACAAATAAACACAATACTTCAAACCTTTAAACTACACATCAATAGTGCTTCAAAATGGAAATCCCCCAAACGTTTGGGCGTAGTTTGACCATATTAATCAAGCTATTCACAGACACTCATTTAAGAATCTACCTATGCTTCGTCTTACTTATAGGCTGTTCTGTCCTGTTTGCTGAAGGCACCAAGCAGGTTTCTCCTACCGATGACGACTGGGCGCTTTTGCAATTAAGAGAGGGTTTTGCCAATTATGGGACTGCTGGTACCGCTCAGGGGATGTGCATTGAGGTACTAAATGCAAACGAAGAAGTATATCTGGCGCTTTCTCTCCTCGGATATAGTAATTATCGAAATATATCAAATGTTTCCTACGATTTTAGGATAGTCGATGAGTTGGGAAATGTGGTTCATGGACCATTTACCGTAAACCCACTAAATGCGAATGGAACGGACTATGATGATGTCGTAGCTGGCCCTAATCTTGGTAGTGGTGGATATGATGTTTCAGATCCAATGTATCATTTTAGTCCAGGAGTTGCTGGTACTTATTGCGTAGAATTTGATTTAACAACCCCAAGAACAGGTGGATTTTTGAATGAGGGAATTGTGTGGTGGGATGTTACTGTTACTGATGCTGCCGGTACTCCGCAATTAGGAAGACTGTTTTCTGAAAATTGGAGTTTCAGAAATCCAACAGATGGAGATCCTAATATTTTTAATCAACCCTTTAAGGGAAAAGTTTATGTTTTAACTGACGGAGGTTTTGTACATGAAGTTGATTTTAAAGATTCTGGATTTAGAGGTCTGACTTTTCGGTTGGCTTTTAATACCTCTGGTCCTGGAATGACTGGAGACATGTATGCTGACAGGCGCTCCGTCAATGGAGTAAATGCTACCAATCCGCAGTTCGAAATATTTTTAAATGACCCTGACCCAGCTTTATATATCGAGGCAGGTTTAGGGGCTATTGTAACTGGCCCTTTTCTTCAAAGTAATGGGCCTTGCGATACGTTAGGAGGTTTTTGTGTCAATTTTACAATTGACCAACCTGGTTTGGTAGAAATAATTCTTGACCTAGATGGCATGGACGGAAAATATACTGATGGTACGAGAGATAGAATTTTAATTGGTCGAGCATCTCCTACAGGGCCTTTCAATGAATGCATTCCTTGGGACAAAAAGGATGGATTAGGTAATGATGTAGATCCCTTTGAAGGTGTGCCGTTATTTATGCGCTATTCGCAAGGAGAAACACATTTCATGGTACATGACGTAGAATACAACAATCCTGGATTTACCTCAAGAGTAGTCCATCCCACAGCGGGCACTCCAAATGATTTGTTTTATTATGATGATAGCAATTTAGCTCCAACTGACAATGATGCAAACTTAGATGGAGATGAAGATCCAAGTACGGGCATAAATCCACCTTTGGTAGAATTGAATGGATGTATGCCTCCCTGCCATATATGGAATAATTACGGAAATGACAATGTCGGATATGGAGAATCGAACACTATAAATACGTGGTGGACCGGGACAGTAATCGTTTATCCTACCGTAATAGATGTGCTCTGTAAACAAGATACTTTAGTTGTTGAGAAATCAGTGTCAAAAATAGCAAATGGTACCTCTGGTGCCGAGGGAAACTTTGATGTTACTTTTGAAGTTTTGATAAAAAATGAGGGGACTACTGTTTTCGATAGTTTGCAGTTGGTAGAGGATATAGTTGCAAATTTTGGAGCAAATTATGTGGGATTAATTAGTGGCCCAACTATCACTATTAATGCGGGTACGCCTGATTTACCTAATTTATCAGGGGTTATTTTTCCAAACTTATTTGATGGGGTAAGTGGCGAACTCAAACCCGACGAGTCTATCAAAGTAGAATTTACAGTGGAGTTAAATCCGAATGAATCGGGAAGTTTAGAAAGGCTCTCCAATCAAGCAGAAGCAATTGTTACCAATAGATTTAATAACGAAGTCTCAGATTTGTCAGATGAGGTAGATGACCCTACTGGAAATGATGATCCTACTATTATTTCGTTTCCGAAAATAGGAGTGTCGAAACAGGTAACCTCAATTCCTGCACCTGACGCTGCGAGTGGAACGGATTTAAACTATGATGTAACCTATCAATTTGTGATAAAAAATATAGGTGATGTAGCCATTGAGAAAGTAAGCCTGACGGATGATATGGTCTCTCAGTTTGGAGGGGCAATGGTCGGAGTAGTTTCTCCACCGAGTATTGAAGCAGCAACTACTGCAGCCACACCAGGCGGAATCAATATTGGATTTGATGGCAATTCAGATTTAGAATTATTGGATAGTTTAGGAATAGTAGAGCCCGGAGAGGAAATCGTAGTTTCTGTGACTGTCGAGCTTTCTCCTTACAACGGAATGGCAAATTATCATCCATCAGGTTATTTGGCTAATCAAGCAATTGCCTCAGGTTTATTTGACTGTGCCTGGGTAGCTGACTTATCAGATGAAGGTACGGATCCTAACGATACAGAAGCACCCGCTGGAATCAACTCGGGTACACTGGGCGATACTGGTGGTTCTGACGATCCGACTCTTTTTCCTTTTGAAATATGTGTAAATGGAATTGACGATGATTTTAATGGCGATACAGATTTAGAGGATGATGCGTGTAAGCCTGATTGTAATTTTGTAGTGACCATACTGGGTGGATGTAATGGGCTGGAGATTCAATCGCCTCAGTCAGACTGGACGTTTCAATGGTTTAAAGATGCGACTGAGATTGCTGGCGCAGTTTCAATCATCTACCTTCCAGCGCCGCCCGAAGCGGGCGAATATCATGTAGAAATCACCAATACAGAGGGCTGTATGGTTAAATCAAATAAAATTGAAATCGAAAACTGCTGTGAACCAACTAAACCTAAAATCCTAAGCGTAGAATAGTAATTAAATTGTTTTAAACAGTTTAGATACTAAAAAGGCTGGTTTTTTACTGCTTTTCTCTCGGAAGAGTAATGTTTCCGTTGGTATGTATTTTGTTAGGGTAAAATGTAACCCCAAATAGCAAACCTCTATTGGTTTATACATCCCCTGGACGATGCCCATTAATTACAAATCTTTTTTTTATAAAGGCGCTCATAGCCAAATTGGGAAAATTATACTTTTCCTTCTCCTTTCCCTTATCGTAAAAGCAGAAGGCACTAAAGAAATGTCTCCTACAGAAGATGATTGGGTCATCTTGCAACTCAGAGAAGGTTTTGCAAATTATGGTACTGGTGGAACGGTTAAAGGATTAAACTTTACGGTTCTTGATGCTACAGAAGAGGTATATTTTGCTTTTTCTAAACTTGGATTTAGCGATTATAGAAATATTTCTAATGTCTTTTATGCTTTCAGAGTAGTTGATGCATTAGGAAATATTGTCCATGGCCCACATACCATAAACTCGCTTAATGTAAATGGAAGTGATTACAATGATGTGATTTCAGGTCCAAATTTCGGTGCTGGCGGATATGATATTTCGGATCCTATTTATAATTTTTCGCCAACGTCTCCAGGTGTTTATCACCTTGAGTTTGATATGCCCACAACTACTGGTGGTTTTGTTAATGAGGGTATTGTGTGGTGGGACATTACTGTAACTGACACAGACCATGTACCCCAAATGGGCAGAGTTCATTCTAAAAATTGGTGGTTCAGATCTCCAACAAATGGCAATCCAGACATTTTTGCTCAACCTTTTGAAGGGGCAGTTTATGTTTTAACCGATGATGGATTTGTTCACTTTGTCGATTTTGAAAGTTCTGGATTTAGAGGTTTAACCTTTGCTTTGGCTTTTAATAGCTCTGGCCCTGGAACAACTGGAGATTTAGAAGAAGATCGCAAGTCTATTGCAGGTCTTCCTAATAGCGATCCTGAGTACGATATTTTTTTAAATGATCCTGATCCAACCCTTTACATTGCCGCTTCGTTTGGAGAAGTTATTTTAGGACCTTTTTTGACCAGTAATACGCAATGCGATACTTCAAGTAGTTCTTTTTGTATTGACTATGAGGTAACTAAATCTGGGTTAGTTGAAATAATTCTGGATTTACATTTACAGGATGGAAAATATACCTCTGGGACAAAAGACCGAATACTCATAGATAGAATAGATGTTGGTGATCCATTAAGAGGATGCGTTCCTTGGGATTTGAAAGATGGTCTGGGGAATAAAGTGAATCCTTTCATGAAGTTTGCCATATTTATCAGATATTCTCAAGGAGAAATTCACTTTATGATGAACGATGTGGAGTATAATAATCCAGGATTCATCTCTAATTTGATACATCCAACCGGTGGCATTGCTGAGAACTCAATTTTCTACGATGATAGTAATCTCGAACCAATAGATCAAGACAATAATCTTGATTTAGATAATAATATCTTGACTGGCCAAAATCCTCCACTTGTAGAGCTTAACGGTTGCATGATGCCCTGCCATAATTGGAATCGCCTGACGAATACTGACGTTGACGGGTACGGAGAGTCTAATACGGTAAACGCTTGGTGGGTAGGCGTTTCTCCTTCTTACCCAGAAGTATCGACCGTGACCTGTCAACAAGACACCTTAGTTTTGACAAAAGCCGTTACAAAAATTGCCAAACCATCAAGTGGAACGGGTGGTCATTACGATGTAACTTGGCAAATCATTTTTGAGAATAATGGAACAACTGTTTTTGATAGTATTCAATTAATAGATAGTATGGCTGCCAACTTTGGAGCAGCTTTTATTGAATGGATCGATGGCCCAAATATTTCGTCTTTTGCAGGAAGCCCTACGCTACCCAATGAAGGCATTTACCCAAACTTATTTGATGGTGTCTCTGGTGAGCTAGCTCCTAGAGATGCTATTCAAATTAATTTTACAGTTGAACTAAATCCATCTGCCTCAGGCACATTATCTATTTTAGAAAATCAGGCCATTGGCCAAGTCACCAATAATTTCAGTAAAATTACCTCTGATCTATCGGATGATGTGTTGAATTCTTCAAGCGATGATGACCCAACTCCTGCGAGATTTCCTAAAATAAAATTGACTAAAAAGATTGCTGGTTTGCCTGCTCCTCCTGCCTCCAGCCAAAACCCATCGAGCTACGATGTTACTTTTGAGTACGAAATAGAAAATACTGGATTTGTGGATTTAACGAATATTAAATTGGAAGATAATTTTAGAGAAAATTTTGGAGGAGGCTTTGTGCAAATAGTTGGAATTCCATCCATTCAAAGAGGTACAACTGCCCAAGTTCCTGGTGAAACCAATAAGTTTTACACTGGTCAAGATAGAAATATTGATCTGCTGAATAAGGAAGGTATTTTAAAACCTGGAGAAAAAATAAGTATTTCGGTAACCGCAGAGGTGGTTGTAAGTCACCCCGATGCCATTTATAATTCAGATGGATATTTTGAAAATGTTGCAACAGCTACGGGCACGGCCTCAGAAATTAGCCCACTTTTAAGATCAAAAAAAAGATATACATCAAAGTCCGCAGCAGGTGAAGTTTTTGATGGTGTAGATGTAATGGATGAAGCAACAGCAGTACTTCCGGTTGAAGTTTGTGATAATGGAATTGATGATGACGAAGATGGATTAACGGATTGCGAGGATCCTGATTGCAACAGCACTGGAGATATTGAAGTGACTGGTAATTGCGAAAAAATGGAAGTTAAAGATTCCGAATCAGATTGGAGCTTTCAATGGTTTTTAAATGGTGCCCCAATTGTAGGTGCTACAAATGCAGTTTATGCACCCATATCAAATAATGGTTATGGTGAATTTACAGTAGAAGTAATCAATGCTGATGGGTGCAGATTTACAGGAAAATTACCTTTGAGCTGCTGTATTCCTACAGATCCTTCAATTGATGGAATAGAATAATTTCTTGCTCCCAATTCTTTTCCAGAGATTCGCAGTTATGAACCGTTGGAAATTTCTCAAAGAGCTGTCGCTCGTCTTCTTACTTTTCCTTCTTGCTTTTTTTGGTATGGCGTTGCTCGCCAACTGGTGGACAGCAAGGCACACCTTTCAACTTCATGAAGTAGAAAGCAATCTCTTTTTTATTAATGAAAATGAACAGGTGGATATGGTCGTTCTGGGCATCTCCCATGCTCGAAATTTTTCTCGTCAAGCTAACCACGCTATTACTGAAAACGCATTAAATAAAAATATTCTCAACTTAGGAAGAGGCAATGGTCTTTGCGGTTTGCATGGTCAACAACTTTATCTGGATTTCTTTTTTGAAAATGGAAATTCGACCGGTGAAGTATTATTTATTGCTACACCTCCGCTGATGTACGGCACCTATCTTGACCAAAACCAAACTGCCTTTTGGGATGAACCCATTCGATTCGATTTTTCAAAATTTATCATAAAAAACGGAGACAGAGAGAAGCATTGGCAACTCTTCCAATCTTTTGTGAGAAAACTAAGACCAAGTTGGCTTTCTTTTCAAAAATACCCAAATGAGCCAATGACAGCGCAAATTGAAAAAGTAGATCCAATAATAATTGAAGAAGGAATGAAGCTCGCTTACCCCAAAGGCAGAAGAATCGAAACTCTTCAGGAAAACATTATCTATTTCAAAAAAATCGTTTCATCCACCAAAATAAATGGAGCAAAATTGATAGTAGTCATCCCTCCCGCTGTTTTTGGGAAATGGCCAGGCCATGAAGAAACTATGGAATGGCTTCAAAAAGTAAAAGAATTGGAAGATTTTAAAATTATGGATCTATCTGAAGCAATTTTGGATAAGACATTCTATTACGATCATCATCATCTAAATTCAGAGGGAGTCCAAAAGTTTTGGGATATCTACCGCTCCAAATGATTTTTATATCAATTTGCTGCTTTTCAACCATTTTTAAAATCATTTTAATAAAAAATGATAACTTTCGCCTTCGATTCATAATGATTCGTGCATTTGAGTCGTTAAACAAACTTTCAAAAAATGTGAGGGACATACAAACTCAGAGAGAACACCTTCCTCACCTTTAGAAAATTACTAAATATTCAAGTCGTTGAAGTTTTTTGAAATATTAAAAAGCTTCAGAAAAAAACCAACAGATTATGTTGTTAAACTTAATTCTTTTATTCCAGAAAACAGAGGGATTAGATCGAACTGAAGAATCAGAGGGGCTCATTAATGTGATCATGGATAGTGGTACCATTGGGATCATCATTTATGCCTTATTGCTGATTTTGACATTTATGGCATTTTACATTTTCTTCGAACGGTATTTGACGATTGGCCGTGCAGGACGAGTAGATGAAAATTTCATTAATAACATTCGTGCAAACGTACAAGCAGGTAATATCTCTGCTGGTAAAGCATTGTGCCAAACTACGGATTCTCCAATGGCAAGAATGGTAGAAAAGGGATTGATGAGAATCGGGAAACCGCTACGTGATATTGATGCTGCAATTGATAATGTGGGTAATCTCGAGATTTTCAAATTAGAGAAAAACTTATCAACCTTGGCCTCTATTGCTGGTGCTGCTCCAATGATTGGTTTCTTTGGTACTGTGACGGGTATGATTCAGGCATTCTATGAAATGTCAAAGCAGCAAAACGTAACACCAGATGCCTTAGCAGGCGGTATTTATGTTGCACTTTTGACAACTGCATTCGGTCTTTTTGTAGGTATTTTTGCTTTTGTTGGTTATAACCTTTTGGTTGCAAGAGTAGATAAAGTAGTTTTTAAAATGGAAAGAACTGCTACGGATTTCATGGATTTATTGCAGGAGCCAACTAACTAATTTTTTTGTTGGAAAATGATTTCGCAGCAAATTCGTTTGTTGTTTATCAAAATTCCGTAAACCGCTATCTAAATGGGTTTAAAAAGAAGAAATAAAGCTAGCGCCGAGTTTAGTATGGCATCACTGACAGACATCATCTTCTTGTTATTGATCTTTTTCATGCTGACTTCTAATTTCGTAGGAATTCCGGGTATGGATCTTCCAGAATCTGATTCGAAAACAGTGGCGCCGCATACCTTTACGGTTACAATAGCAAAAGATGGAGCTTATACTTTTAATAAGAAACCCATCAGCTCGAAGCGGCTCGAAACGAGTATCCGAAAAGCAAAAAAAGAATTGCCTGCGGAGGACTTGAAAAGTGCGACCTTGACTATTGCGGCAGAGCAAGGTGTACCTTTTAGTAAGGTAACTGCTTTGATGGAAATTGCAGCAAAGTTGCGCCTACGTGCCATCATTGCTACCAAACCTAAAGGATAAAATTTGAATCATGGGATTAAAAAAGCGTTCAAAAGTATCGGCTGAGTTTAGCATGTCTTCATTGACAGATATTATCTTTTTGTTGTTGATCTTCTTCATGTTGACCTCTTCTCTTGTATCGCCAAATGCCTTAAATATGGAAATGCCAACCGAAGGCAAATCCAATGCAGTTACTTCTAGTAAAATAGACGAAGTCAGAATTGATAATAAAAGTAAAATGTATTTCAATGGCCGTCGTACTAATTTAAAATTATTAGAAACCCAAATTGGTACGCAAGCAAGAAAGAAGGGGAAAGGGAAGTATAAATTTATTCTATCGCCAGGTAAAAGAACTCCTGTAGAAGCTGTAGTTGGGGTAATGGATATTGCAATGAGGCACCATACGGTACCGACATTAGCACCTGAAAAATAAAGATTACAGATTTTAAAAAATGTATTCGTCTTTTTTCTAAATATCCTTGTTAGAATAACAATCCCTCAAAATTCTCGTCTTTAATCAACAACAACCCCCAATTTTTAATCAAAATCCAGAAAGATGCAAGATTTCAAAGTAGGTCAATACGAAGATGCAAATAAGAAGAAGAGTGGAATCATCAGTACCTTATTGACAACGATTTTGGTTCTGTTGCTATTCATTCCGTTGTTTTCATACATGGATCCGCCTCCTGGACAGGAAGGTATTTTGGTAAATTTGGGTAATATTGATTTAGGGGAAGGTGATAACAACGCTCCTGCGCCAAAAGCAGAAAAAGAGGATACCAAACCAAAACCAGATCCGAAGCCTGACCCAGAGCCAAAACCGGAACCAAAGAAGCCAACTCCAAAACCTAAGGTGGATAAGCCGAAACCGAAGCCAGAACCAGTAGTTAAAGAAACGGTAGTGACGGAGGATCCGAACGCCATTAGAATCAAAAAAGAAAAGGAAAAGAAAAGAAGAGAAGAGGCAAAAAAACGTGCTGAAGAAGCAGAGCAGGAAAGACAGGAGGAGCAGGAAAGACAAGAAGAGTTGGCAGAGAAGCGAAGAGAAGAAGCCAAAAGAAAAGCTGCAGAGGATGCAAGAAAGGCAAAAGAAGCTGCTGAAGCAAAACGTCGTTCAGATGCAGCGGCAAAAGCAAAAGAAATTGAAGGGTTGTTTGGTGATGGCGGTGGAAAAGGGAAAACAGGTAAACCAGGAAATCAAGGAGACCCAAACGGAGATCCGAACAGTAATATCTTGGAAGGAAAAAGTACAGGTGCAGGAAAGATTGGCGGCGGATTGGGAAGTAGAGGCGTAATTAGTGCTCCAAAAATTTCAGATAACTCCCAAGATACTGGCGTAGTGGTCGTAGATGTTTGTGTTGATAGAAATGGTCGAGTGACCAAAGCTGAGATTCGCCAAACAAGAACTACAACGACGAGTAGCCGTTTGAAACAATTAGCAGTTGCGAATGCTAAAAAATATAAATTCAAAAAAGATGGTAGTGCTCCACAGGCGCAATGTGGAACCATTACTTACGACTTCAAAGTGAAATAAACATTCAGATTTTCACAACAAAAGACCCGAATTTCAATTTACATGGAATTCGGGTTTTTTATTTCTAATAGAGACAGGTTTCAGAATCGGTCAACTCTTAAAAATAAAAGCCACGAATTCGCACTGATTTAACGGATTTACAGAAAATAATCCGTGAATTCTGTGTCAATCTGTGGCTTAAAAAATATTATGAAAATTTATTTTTGAACGCTTTTATGAACTTTTGGAATAAACTCAAAGATTGGTTTAAAGAAGAGGAGCAAAGCAGCCCCACTAAACCTTTCGTGAAGGAATGGTTGGAGCGAACCCCTGAGGAAAAAGTGGACTTATTGAAATGGAAATTGGAAGATACTTGTCTTGATTTTTGCAGTTTGGTTTATGATTCATTTTCTCAGAGTGAAAAACATCCATATCTCACTTTCCTGAAATCCCCTTACTCTTCTGGTTTTTTATTAGATTTTCGAAAAGGAAATTATCAGCTTCGAGATGCACAACGGTTTATGGATTTTTTGAAGGAGAAGGTGGAGCACCTCAATTATTTGCGACAGTTATCTGATTTTCGATTGTATACCAGAAACGGTAAAACAGAGCGCATTGAACGCTTTTATCTAAAGCCTCGAGTCAAAATTGCAGAAAACAATCAGGTTGATCAATTATTCGGAAATGTGATAATTGAATTGACTATTCAAGAAAAGCAACCGCTGACTTTAAAATTTCAAGTCAACCCATACAGTGATAGAAATTATACGAAGAGTCAGACCTTTGAGAAAATGATCGACCAGATATTTATGTAGTTTCATTTTTTGAAACAGG
>CALDSS010000055.1 GCA_937924495.1 uncultured Saprospiraceae bacterium | reverse complement strand
ACTAAATTCAACTGCTCCGTTGGCAGGCTCAATTAATTTACAAGGCGGCAACGGTGGCGCTGCTAATAATGATTTTTCAAGTACTTGTTTCGGCCCAGGTGGGGGCGGTAGTGGAGGGCACTATATTTCAAACTCTTCTGGCGCTACAATTAATGTTGCGGGAGGTTCAAAAGGAATGTCCATCAATTCTTCCAGAGGAAGCTGTGGAGATAATGACTCAGAACCAGGTTCAAACGGAGCGATGGATGCTTTGAGTGATTTAGCAACTGGGAACGTTTTAATCGCTGGCCCGTCATGGGTGACTCAACCACAACAAGCAGTACTCATTTGTGATGGTGATGATTTAATATTGATGGGTGAAGCTGATGGCCCAAACATTGCTTACCAATGGCAAATTTTTGATGGAACGAATTGGAGCGATTTAAATAACGGTGGTAATGTTTCTGGTGCTCAAACGGGTACTTTAAACGTTGACATGATAACCGGCGGTGGCGTTGATCAATATCGATTGGTAGTGACGGATGACTGCGGAAAAGAGTTGATTTCTAACGTTTCTACCATAACTATTCAGTCAAATGTTGAGGCCAATTTTTCGTATGTAATAAATGGAGGTGAAGTTCAGTTTACAAATCAATCTAACAATGCAACGAGCTACCTTTGGGAGTTTGGAGATGGTAACTCTTCTGTCAATTCTGATCCAAATTATACTTATGTTTCAAATGGAGATTTCGTGGTGACCTTGAGAGTTTCTGGGCCATGTGGAATTGATGCTTATTCTGAAACCATAACAATAAATAACATTTCAAATCCGACAGCTAATTTTTCGTCTAACGTTACAGAAGGTTGTGAACCGCTTACCGTAACGTTTGAAAATCTCTCCAATAGTGGAACTGATTTTTTATGGTCATTCCCAGGTGGCAATCCATCAACTTCAACTGATGAAAATCCAATAGTCACTTATAGTACAGAAGGAGTTTACGCAGTAAAATTAGTAGTTGAAAATTCAGTAGGTGCTGATTCGATTGAGCGCGTAGATCATATAACTGTTTTTTCAAAACCAGTTGTGGATTTCAATTACAATCCAAATGGTTTGGAAGTAACTTTTATTAATAATACAATTGGAGCAACTAACTATTTATGGGATTTTGGTGATGGAAATACGAGCACTATGGAGGCGCCAACCCACACCTATTCGGCAGATGGATTGTATGATGTAACCTTAACTGCAACAAATCAATGTGGAGAGACAACGGAGACTATAACCATCAGTTTGGGTGGTCCTCCTGTAGCTGATTTTGGAGCAGTTGAAACCACAGGTTGTGCTCCATTCGCGGTTCAATATGAAAATCGTTCTTCTCCCAATTCGACTTCTTTTAGTTGGTTTTTTCCTGGAGGAAATCCTGCCAATTCAACAGATGAAAATCCAGTTGTAACATATAGCATGGCTGGAAGTTATACCGCACTTTTAGCAGTTGAAAATGCACTTGGTGTTGATACAATTCGAAAGATAGATTTCATTACGGTTCTAAATACCCCAACTGCTGATTTTACTTTTACGACGGATGGAAGATTGTTTCAGTTTGAAAGTACATCAATAAATGGAGATACTTATTCATGGGATTTCGGTGATGGAAATTCAAGTAGTTCTGAGGACCCAAATCACACTTACGTGATGAATGGAGATTACACGGTGTCATTGACGGTTAGCAATAATTGTGGAGAGGATACATTCACTCAAACTATCACAGTAGGTGGACCACCGATTTCAAATTTTGAAAATAATTTATCAAACGGCTGCGCTCCATTGACGGTAACTTTCACAGATGTTTCAATTGGTGAGGTCACAGATAGAATGTGGATTTTTCCTGGAGGAGATGTTACGACTTCGATAAATGAAACGGTTAGAGTAAATTATTTTAACCCAGGAGTGTATGATGTTATTTTAGTAACAGAAAATGCATTTGGCAAAGACTCGTTGGTTAAAGAAGATTTGATTGAAGTACAACCCCGACCTTTTGCAGGTTTTAGTTTTGACATAAATGGTTTGGAAGTTGATTTCTCAAATACCTCTACTTCAGCAACGACCTACCAGTGGGATTTTGGAGATGGAGGCAATTCTTTTGAAGAAAATCCTACGCATACTTTTCCATCGACTGGCGATTATATTGTGAATTTGATTGCTGCGAATGATTTTTGTAACAGTAGTATTTCAATCACAGTTTCCATCACAACCAATTCTGCCAAAGAAATTACAATCGACTCTGGTGTGAAAGTTTTTCCTAATCCAGTTTCAAAAACCCTCAAAGTTGAATTAGATAATGAGATTGCTCAATCTGTCGAATCTTTTGCAATTATTGATTTTACCGGCAAGGTGGTTGGACGAGAAAGTCGTGTCTCCTTATTGACTCATATCGATGTAAGTCATTTAGCCTCAGGTATTTATCTTTTGAAAATGAATACCAATGGAGGCCAAGATTTAATTTCAAGATTTGTGAAAAATTAGAATTTGAACTCAGAGTTTCGAGAATTTGGGAATGTTGTCTCGTCCCGAATTCTCGAAATCCCGATCTCTCGTTCTCATAAAAGAATAAATATGAAAGTCCTCTACACCTGTGTTTTTTTTCTTCTTTGCTTTTCATTGAATGCACAAACATGGCAACAAAAAATAGATCCTGAATTATTAGACAAATTTGAAAATGGCGGAAAAATTGAATGCTTAATTCTTTTTGAAAAAAAAGCTGATGTTTCAGCTGCCAAATTTTTAAAAACCAAAGAAGAGAAAGGACAATTTGTTTTCAATGAGTTGAATAGGGTAGCGACTACCTCACAGAAAAATGCGATAGCAATTTTGAAAGATTCAAAAAACTTTTTCTTGCCCTATCAAATTACCAACGCTATTTATTCAGTTTTGGATATCAGTCAAGCTGAAAAAATTGCCTTACTTCCTGAAGTGAAATCACTCATTTCTAACAATCCTATTAAGTTTGATGAGCCAGTAGAAATGAATCACTATTCAAGTAGAGATTCAGGTATTGTCACATGGGGAAATCGAATGATTCGTTCACCAGAAATTTGGGACATCGGAATCAGAGGGGAAGGCGCTATTGTTGGAGGACAAGACACAGGCTATGAATGGGATCATCCAGGTATTCAGCGCTCGTATCGAGGCATTGATACTCTTACTGGAAATATAGATCACAATTACAACTGGCATGATGCCATTCATGCGATTAGTCCATTGAGTGGTGATTCGATTATAGATCCTGCCAACAATCCATGTGGGTTGGATGCCATCGTACCATGCGATGATCACAACCACGGAACCCACACAATGGGTACTATGGTTGGACGTTTTCAAAAAGATAAAATTGGCGTTGCACCAGAGGCAAAATGGATTGGCTGCCGAAATATGGAAAGGGGAAATGGAGCACCCTCAACTTACCTTGAATGTTTCAATTGGTTTTTGGCGCCCACTGATTTAAACAATGAAAACCCAGATCCATCTAAATCACCTCATGTCATTGCCAACTCATGGTATTGTTCAGAAAATGAAGGTTGCCTTAATGATAATTTGATGATTTTTGAGGAGGTCGTAAATAACTTAAAAGCAGCCGGTGTGGTTGTCGTCGTATCAGCTGGGAATTTTGGAAGTGGCGGTTGTCACACCGTTAATGCTCAACCTGCTATTTATGAAAATTCTTTCTCTGTAGGGGCGACTGGTCCAAGAGATACCATTGCTGGATTTAGTAGTAAAGGAACCGTAATGATTGATGGTAGCAATCGACTCAAGCCTCAAATTTCTGCTCCTGGGGTGAGTGTACATTCTACCATTCGAGGAGGAAGGTTTGCGAGTTTTAGTGGAACGAGTATGGCTGGGCCACATGTGGCTGGAGTGGTTGCATTAATGATTTCTGCCAACCCACAAATTGCTGGCAATGTAGATTTGATTGAACAAATAATTGAAGAAACAGCAGTCCCCAAAACAGACACTATGAACTGTGGCGGAATGTCAGGCATGGAAGTTCCCAATCCAATTTATGGCTATGGCCGAATTGATGCCTTCAACGCAGTAATGGCAGCCATGGATGCCACTTCAAGTGCAGATGATTTACCAATTTCTAACAATAATATTTTAGTTTTTCCAAATCCTGCAAAAGACCAAATTTCTTTTTCTGTAAAAGATGAAAAAATTCAATCTATTCAGGTTTTTGATAATTTAGGAAGAGCGATTTTTTCTGAAAAATTGGATGGAACGGTCTCGCATTCAATTGATACCAATGATTGGTTGTCAGGTGTCTATCTTTATAGAATTGAGTTGGGAAGGGGATTGTATTTGGGTAAGTTTTTGGTTAAGAAATAAGAATTACTCAACAAAAAATATGGGTCATGAAAACTATTCAATTAGGAATTTTTCTTATTGCGTGGAGCACTTTTTGCCTACGCTCAAAAATTTGAGCGTTACGAATATCTCACCTTAAAACAGTTTGTGGAAATCAAAGTAAAGAGTGATTCAAATTTCGTTAAACAGATTTATAAGAAATGCGAATCAGGAGTTGAATTTTAATAGCACCTTGCTTCAGCAAGGTGATTAATTGAATAAATAGGTGGCTTTAGCCGAAAATAAAACGAATGTTTGGCTAAAGCCGCTCATTGCTACCATTTTTGCACCAAGCTAAAGCGTGGCGCTATGAATTTGATACTTGTACCCTTGTAAGGTGATAAAAACTATTTCTCAACCCCTGATTGGCATAAGAATGTAAATATCCTTTAAAGCTCGGAAAAATAAAATACAGTGTGAGGTTGAAGTCATGATAATTAATCATCGCGATCAAGAAATGGAGGTATTGGTTCTTAATAATGAATTTGTTTTTCCGAATTTAGGGAATGAATTAAAGAGGGCAATCCATAATGTAGATCTTAAAATAACCAAACCATTTATTACCAGACTAAAAATCGCTTTTAGTTTGGAAGATCATTTTTATCCAAAATCCTGGTTCAAAGATTATCCTTTCGGACTAATTGATAATGAGATATTTAGTGTGGTTGGATTTATTGTTCCTAAGATAAGCCTATAATACTACTAAAACCTTTTAATCGACTCCACAATATAAAGCGGCCGCTTCTTAATCTCTTGATAAATATTAGAAAGGTAAATCAGCACTAAGTAAAAGTTGAGAGAGGTGATAGAGAAGAATACAGAGATAATCACAACGGTAAATGCCCAACCAGAAAGTGCCTCATGGTAGGTACCCATCAAATCATAATTCGTCAATTTTACCATAACTGCATTGACAATGACCGTGATGACCATCACTATCGAAAACAGAAAAATCCACAATGCCACGGAGCTCAAAAACGAGGTGAAAGAAGTAATAGCAACCAATGAAGTTTTGAATTGCTCACTAAAACTTTCGCGTTCATTCCAAAGAGGAGTGTCCGTTTGTAGAAAGGTTGACCGATATCCGATGATGGAATAAATCGGTTTCATGTATCTCAGATTTTCGCGCAAGCGTAATAAAGAATTCAAAGCTCTACGAGAAATAATACGGGTGTCATGAGCCAATGGGTCAACTTTCAGTTGGCTGTAATTTCTAAGAATACCATAAAAAATATCACGTAAATAATTGGACGAACCGTACTGAACAGGTTCAATACCTCGCAGATAAACTAAATCAAATCCTTCCTGAGTTTTTTGATAGAGTTGATTGATGAACGCACTATTTTCATAAAAAGGAAATTCGAGAACAATGGAATAATCACCATTGGCTCTATCCAAACCCGCCAAA
>CALDSS010000054.1 GCA_937924495.1 uncultured Saprospiraceae bacterium | reverse complement strand
GAAAAGGGAATCACCTTGGGTGATGAAATCATAAATATGGGTTATTTTACTAAAGAAGAATTTTGGGCAAAACTTCGAGAAGCTGATATGGCAATCATTCCGTTTAACGGAAATGAAATTCCAGAAAATGAATATGCTCGATATTCTTTGCCATCAAGGATTACTGAGATTGCAAGTGTTGGCTTACCTGTTTTTTGCTCAGCTGGACCAGGCACAGAATTGAAATCTTATGTGGAAAAGAAGGGAATTGGTAAATGCTCATTATTGAGTCAAAAAGCTCAATTCAAGAAAGATTTATACGAGTTTGTAACAAATAAAAACCAACGATCTAATTTCGGAAAAAATGCAAGGAAATTAGCCGAAAGTGAATTTAATCTTACCGAGTATCAAGATTGGTTTTACGAGCAATTATCTAAAATAGCGAATCAAGAGAGGATATGAGTAAAAAAGTTAAAAGGATTTTGGTAACAGGTTCTTCAGGCCTCATTGGTTCGGAAGTGTGTACCTTTTTTTCCAGTTTAGGTTGGAAGGTTGATGGTAAGAGGTGGGTGCCTAACTGGACCAAATCATTCTGGTGTTGAGTTACATGGTTTTTTGAATTACCTTATTAAATGCAATGTTGAAAAAAAGAAATATTTCATTTTTGGCTATAAAGGGAAACAAGTAAAAGATAATATTCATTCGTATGATGTAGCATCCTTTATCCATCATTTTATTCAAAATCCAAGAGTGGGGAAAGTTTATAATTTTGGTGGAGGAAAAGAGAACACTTGCTCTATTTTGGAGGCCTTTGAAATCGTTTCAGGAATAACTGGAAATTCTATGAACTATGAATATTTAGACGAAAATAGGGCTGGAGATCATATTTGCTATTATAGTGATCTTCGGAAAATAAATAAACATTTTCCTAAGTGGGAAGTAACTAGGTCTATCCAAAATATTTTTGAAGACATTTGTAAAAGGTCGATGAAAGTTGAAAAACCAATTGAAGGGGTTAGATGATTAAGTTGAATTCTATCAACATCATTTTAATAAGTGTCTTTTGACCTTTTTCCAGTTTAATTCTTGGTTTCCAACCTAAGGCTAAATTTCTTTTGTTAAACCAACTCCCTAACCCCAAACTCAACCTCGCCCAGTTTTTCAATCGAAGCCTTAATCTGTTGTCCAGGTTTGATATAAACCGCAGAAGTAGCAGCACCCGCCATGATGTAAGAACTGTAACGTATCTTTTCGCCTGCGGCCATAGCCAATCTTGTAGCATCAAATAATGCGTTCCATGGGTTGCCTAAAATGGCAGAAGTATTTCCTTCCTGAACTTTTTCTCCATCCACTTCAAGCGTAACTTTTAAATTTTCCAAATCTTCTTCAATGGGATTCCAAGGCCCGATGACCAACCCAGCAGAGGAGCAATTATCTGCAATTACATCCTCTAACGAAAACTTGAAATCTTGATAACGGGAGTCAATTATTTCAATGGCGACTGTGTAGCCAGCAATGTATTCTTTTGCCTCTTCAATTGTTTTGAGTTCTTTGTCAATTGTTTTTTTGACCAGAAAACAAACTTCTGGTTCTGCCCGCGGATGGATATATTTTTTGATATTGATGCTTGAATCCCGATTGATCAGCATCTTATCAGTCAACTTGCCCCAAATAAGGTCATGGACGCCCATTTGTTCCATTTTGGCTTTTGAAGTAAAACCAAGTTTAATACCTACCAATTTTTCGCCTCTTTCAATTCTTCGTTTGATGGAGAGGTTTTGAATTTTATAGGCATCTTTTTCAGAAATATTATTTTCAAGAGTCAATTGTGGAACCGCTTGGGAAGTTTCAGCGGCGGTATCTAATATTTCAGCAAGTTTACTATGATTCATCTATTTGATTTCAAATTTAAAATGTCTAGCAAATGTAGTTTGAATATTGATAAATAATAGCGAATCAGCCAAGAACTAAAGGGATAGCTGTGGTACAAATTTTTATATTTGCGGTTCAAATTATAAATTTCCTTAATTTAAACCTTCAATACAAAACGAAGTAAACTTAATGGTCATTAAACAAAATGATAATCAAAGCGTACTTCTTCTGGTAAAAAATTTGATATATAAATATTTTAAATAATAAAATCGCTCAAAATCCACTGGACATGAGACAAATTACAATACTTCTTATTTCGGCTTTGGCTGTGTTTTTCTTGACAGAGTGTAAACCTACAGTACAAGAAAAATCTATCTCAGGAACTTTTCAAAATGCAGCTAACATGACGCTATATTTTGACAAAACGACCATCGGAGGTGCCAACAATGTTGTTGGGACTACTGGAATAGCTGCAGATGGTACCTTTAAAATTCCTCTTGAAGAAAAATTAGAGGCTGGTCTTTATCGAATAAGGATTGGTGCTCGAAAAGCATTTGTTCCGATTGAAGGAAACGAAACAGCTATTGTCATTAACGGTGATTTACAAAAACTTGATAGATATGGATTTACGGTTGAAGGCTCTGAGGCTGCAACTGAAGCCTTATCTACAATTAGCAAATTGGTGAATCGACAAATTGACGCTGTTGGCGTACAAAACGAAATTCGTTCTTATAAAAGTCCAATGGCTGCCGCTGTGGTTTCTTATTTAGCAATGAATAACCATCAGTACATTGATTTTCAAAAAGAAGTCGTAAAGAAATTGGAGACTTCGCATTCTGGCAACCCATTAGTAGCTGAGTTTCAATCATGGTTGACGCAGTTAGAGCAGCAAAAACAATTGGCTAATTCTGGCCCAGTGGCAATAGGAGAAGAAGCACCAGACATTTCTTTGCCAAGTCCTGATGGTAAGAATTATGCCTTATCTGATTTAAAAGGCAAGATTGTTTTATTGGATTTTTGGGCAAGTTGGTGTGGGCCTTGTAGGCGTGAAAATCCTCAAGTCGTCAAAATGTATGATAAATATAATAGCCAAGGATTTGAGGTCTTTAGCGTATCGCTTGACAGGCAAAATCAAAAACAACGTTGGATTGATGCCATCGCAAAAGATAATTTGAAATGGCCTTACCATGTAAGTGATTTGCAATTTTGGAATTCTGCTCCTGCAAGAGTTTATGGCGTGAGAAGTATCCCAAAAACCTTCTTAATTGATAGAGATGGGAATATAGCCGCGATGGGAATGAGAGGGGCTCATGCAATTGAAGCAGAGCTTAAAAAGATTCTTTAAGTAGAGGCTTTTTAGTTAGTAAGAAGGCCATTTCGAGAAATGCGCGCTGAGTTAGTAGTAACTCAACGCGCATTTTTTGTTTTATAAAGTTGTTTACTAAGCATTTTTAGTTTTGGTCAATGAACTTATCTATGGTTTTTATGAATCAATGGTTGAATTGTTTGAAAAATCTATATCGCCCTGAAATCAAATAGTAAATTCGTCATGGATGTCTTGCACTCCGGCCGCCATAAAAAGTCAATATTTTTATTTGGGATTTTTCGAATAATGAAAAATTATTATTTGGTATGTGTTGCAACTTTAACAAAAAAAAATAAAATTAATCAGTTGGTATTAGGGTTGAATAAAAGATTTTAATTTTGTGAACTTGTATTATTTTAAATTTTAATTCTGATTAATTTAACTTGTGAGGAATTGAGGTTTTATTGTGTCCAATTGAGGTTTTTTTTCAAATATTTTTAGAATACCTTTAAACACAAATAAACATTTTAAAACTATTCATTTTAAACAATTAAAATCATGAAGCCTTTCGCGACAATAGTTTTTTTCTTAACTATTTCAATCCTTTGGCTCCCTACAATTAACGCACAAACTTCTTATAATCAATCAGATGCCTTGGCAAGTGTAGAGGGAAACTTGTTGAATCTTGAAGCAGATGATTGGACTTTCTTTGAAGGAGAAAATGGAAATACTTTCTTTATTGATTTTGAAAGAATCAAATCAAATCTTAATGAAATTGAGGTTTTAAATAAATCAGGAGAAGTGGTTTTTAAAGATGAATTATGGAATCTCCCTGTTGATACTATTTATGAACTTGATTTTTCAGGTTTTGAGAAAGGAGATTACGCTGTAAAAATTACATCTTTTACAGAGAAGTTTGAAAAAACGTTAACCGTAAAATAATTTCATTTTAAATTTTGCAAAAAAAGGCGCATCTCAATCAGGTGCGCCTTTTTTTGTGGCGGTTTGCCAAGCCTTCCTCATTGGCGAAATCATTTTTTTAATAGGGTAATTTTCCTCTGAGAAAAAGTAGAATTGATTTGAATTTGAAATAATAATCAGTCGATTGTGATAATCTGTCGTGACGGAGGGTGTCATTAACGAATTCGATAAACTTTCTTTTTTTAAAAGAATGTTTTTTATTGACGAAAATGGAATTGCTCCGTATGCCGTTTCAAATTGGTTTTCTTCAACCTTTACCTGGCCAATTCGCTCTCCATAAAACCATCCAAAAAGAGCTGAGCCCATTGACATCATTCCGGCAAAAAATAACAAAAGGCTAAAGATGTTTCGATAATGTTTGGAAACCTTTTTTGTTTTAAAAAAAAAGATCATTCCCGCAAGGGATAACAAAAAAGTTAGAATAGAAAGAGAAGTGGTGCTGAAAAGAGGACTAACGAGTGGTTCAAATATCATTTTCAATTTTTTCTAAAACAGTAGTGATTAATTTTTTGACGGTTTTTGCCGGCTGATTACTAAATTCTCCAGTTGCCCGATTGGCCAAAATTGCATTAAATGAAATGGCGTGATGACCCAAAATTTTAGCTAATCCATAGATTCCTGCTGTTTCCATTTCCAAGTTTGTGATTCTTTTTTTCTTACACTCAAAAGTGGAAAGTTGCTCAATCAGTTTTGGGAACTTTCGTTTTGCTCTAAGACCCCTTCCTTGAGGAGCATAAAAACCAGGAGCAGTAACCGTAATCCCTTTCAAGAAACCTTTACCCAAGTTTTTTAAAAGTGGGTTGGCAGCTTTATTTAAATAAAAAGAAATGTTTTGCTGAAAATGTTCATCCAATCGGCTAAGAATTTCTTTTTTCTTTTTTGAATTAGTGGAGTGGTAAAATGGCATTAAGGCATCCATCCCAAGACCATATTCTGAAACTAAAAAACTATCAATTGGAATGTCTTGTTGAATGGCCCCTGAAGTACCGATTCTGATGAAACTGATTTGTTTTAAACGGTTATTGATAATTCTTTTTTTGAAGTCAATATTGATTAAGGCGTCTAATTCGTTCAGTACAATATCAATATTATCTGTTCCGATTCCTGTTGAAATGACTGTTATCTTTTTTCTTCCTATCCGACCAGTATGAGTCAAAAACTCCCGTTTTTTTACCTTAAAATCTATTGCATCAAAGTACTTGGAAACTTTGGGTACTCGCTCTTGGTCTCCTACTAAAATAATTGTTTTTGCAATTTGATGTGGCTGTAAATTCAAATGATAAATACTTCCATTTGGATTGAGTATCAGTTCTGATTCTGCAATTCTATTTTTTTTTAAGTTTGCGCCCATTAAAAATTTTAATATGAGAAAAGTGTTTTTATTAAATAGTTGCAGTACCTGCCAGCGAATTTTGAAAGAGGTTGGTATTGATGACTCCTTCGAACTGCAAAATATAAAACAAAAGAATATTTCAGCTAAGGAATTAGAACTAGCCAAAAAACAATATGGTAGTTATGAAGCCCTTTTTAGCCGAAGAGCGCTGAAATATAGAGCTATGGGGTTGCATGAAAAATCCTTAACAGAAGAAGATTACAAATCCCTTATTTTGCAGGAGTACACCTTCTTAAAGCGACCTTTCATTTTTTATGGAGACCAAATTTTTGTTGGGAACACCAAAAAAGTAGTTGCCGCAGCCAAAGAAGCGATCAAGGGCTAAATACATTGAATATAAATAGGTTCAAGGATTATTTTATTACTCTCGTTACCAGCTCGGTCAATAATATAAACTTCATACCGTAAAGTATCAACTTTGAAAGACGACGTGGAAGGTGTGCAAAGCACTTGCTCAAATTCAGGAGGATATAGGCAACAAGTTGGCAAAAGCCTAAAAATTATCTCTCCTGAGATACCATTGTTTGCACCAGGTTCGGGCACTTTCGGAAGTTTTATGGCTGATTCTTCGGGGGTATTATCTCTCAAATCAGTAATTACGATAGTTGTCTCGTCATTTTCATTTCCAATATCACCATCACCATCTGTAAAAGTTATGGTTGCAAGAATAGTGTCACCAGCAGGTCCATTTAAAATGTTTTGTCTTGCGATATTCGACGACATACTTGAGTATTCAATTACGGGCTCGATTGGATAATCCGGCGGTTGTGCGCATCCGATAAAAAGCAGTAAAGAAGATAATGAAACGAATAAGACACTGAAATTTTTCATAAATAGTTAACTAAATTAGAAAACACAAATTGTATTTATTAATGTCGAAATTCAAGTAAAGTTTCCCAACTTTCCCGAAGTTCTTATTTTTTTCTAAAAAGTGTTGATATTTTACCGACCGATTCGGTTTTCGCGTTCAAATGTGTGACAATCTTCTTTTATATGAGAGGTAGTATATGGCTTTTCTTTTCGATGGTGGTTTTTTTTGGCAGTTGCAGTATTACCAAGCACTTAGGTGAAGAGGAATTGTTGTTGACCAAAAACACAATTGTTTTTGATAAAAATTACAAGGTTAGAAATAGTAGCAATTTAAAGGATGAATTGGAGACGTTATATCGCCAAGTTCCCAATGTTTGGCTGTATAAATACCCAGCTCGTTTGTATCAAAGGCTTAAGGCTACTGAGGCAGACACCTCAAAAGAGACTTCTATGGAAAGAGCGCTTAGAGATCTTGCCACTCGTAGAATTGCCGAAAAACCGACCATTTTTGACGAAAAACTGATGCTTGCAACTCAAAAGCAGATGGAAAACTACATGCATCATCGTGGTTACATTGATGCAGTAGTTACAACTGAAACTTACAATCCACCTAAAAAAAGATCGAAAGGAAAGGTGATATCAAAAAAAATAGAGGTTACTTATATCGTAAATTCAAAGCGGCTTTATACTATTGATACAGTTATTTTTAAAAGTGATGACCCAGATATTCAAGAAATTTTAGAAGAAACCAAGAGAAAAACCTTCCTCAGAAAGAATTCTCAAGTGGATGGGATTCTCTATGATCAAGAGGTAAATAGAATCACTACCACTTTAAGAAATAGAGGATATGCTTCTTTCACCCCAAACTTTGTTTCTCGCTTAGAAGGGGATACCTCTAATTTCAAAACAAAGATTATTCTTAAGGTTGTTTCTCCTGCAAAAACCAATGAGCACAAAACTTTTCAGGTTGGGCAAATATATGTTTACCCAAATTACAATCCTATTTTAAGTGATAGCTTGGTTGATGATGTTTTAATTGACGGTCTTCATTTTTTGAAAGAAAAGGGAACCGAATTTTGGATTAAGCCTAAGCGATTATCAGAAAATATTTTTATTAGAAGTGGGGAATTATTCAACCAAAGGAAATTGAATAGAACCAATCGAAAACTCTCCGATTTAGGAATTTTTAGATTCGTAAATATTAGGCAGCAAATTGATCCAAATGAGCCTCAGAAAATCAACTTCTTTATTCAAATTACTCCCAGAAAGAAATGGGAAATTGGATACGATTTAGAACCTAATTTTACTGAAAGAAATTATACCGGTAGTTTGCTTAATCTTTTAGGGATTTCGGGTAATATTTTCCTTGGCAATAAAAATTTATTTAAAGGAGCTGAGCAGTTTTCAACGAATGCTTTTGCAGGTTTTGAGTTTGATATTGATGATAATTTTAGTTTGAATGTGCTTGATTTGAAATTGCAAAATAGCTTAGATATTCCTCGTTTTACGGATTACTTGGGGCTGTATAGCGGCCTCAATAAATTAAATATTATTGGAGATGAAAGAATTGAATCTTTAAAAGATAGAGCTACAACACGTTTAAATTTAAGTTATAACTATCTGTCTATCAGTCGTTTCTACACTTACCATCTTTTTAATGCTGGCTGGGGATTTGATTATCGCGACCGTAGAAATAGGTTTATTTTTAACAATCTTGGAATAGATATTTTGCGTCCCATAAATATCGGTGTCGCGTTTCAGGACATTTTAAATGAAAATCCTTTCTTAAGCAATAGCTTTGGCGACCAATTATTTACTGGCTTTATATTACGAGACTTCAATTACATTTATAATAAAACACCTAATGTTTTTGGTGAAAGTTATTTCTTTCAATTTTACACAGACATATCAGGAGCGGAGGTATATACTGGAAACAAAATCTATAATGCATTAGCAAATAACAAAGACACAATTCGGCTCGGTAATGGGTTTGAGTTTTCTCAATATGCCAAGTTTGAAATGGATGCAAGATATACTCGAAAGTTCAATCGAAAGACTGCAATTGCGGCAAGGATAAATATCGGAATTGCGACTCCCTATGGGTATTCTGATGAAGTACCTTATGTAAAGCAATTTTATGTCGGTGGTCCTCAATCAATTCGTGCATGGGGTGCAAGAGGTTTAGGACCCGGTTCGTTTTTCGACCCTTTTACCAACAATACAAACAACAGATTACTTTTTTACCAAACTGGAGATTTTAAATTTGAGATAAATGGGGAGATTCGACAGTATTTGACCACTTTTTGGGGTAGAATCGAAGGTGCTTTCTTTTTGGATATCGGGAATGTTTGGACCTTAGATACTGACCAGCAGAACCAACGCCCTGGCAGTGTGCTCCAATGGCGACCCCGTATCGCTGCGGATGGTAGCGAAATAGGAGATAATCTTTTCAAAGAAATGGCGATAGGGACGGGTTTAGGAATACGATACGACTTTGATTATTTTTTATTGAGATTGGATTTAGGTTATCGAGTCAAAAACCCCTACAAGACTATTTTACCTAATGGAAGTGCCACCTATCTTGCGTATCCAACTTGGAGTCATTTGAGAATACAAGACATAAACTACAACCTTGGGATGAATTACCCATTTTAAAAAAAAAAATAGCCCAGTGAGTTTTTCACTGGGCTATTTTTTTAGAAGTTGTTTTTATAATGTATTTAATTTACTCTTTTCATTGCTCCGCCAAGATATTCAAAAATATAAGCTCCGTTAAAGCCAGAAGCTTTAGCTTTTTCTTGACCCAATTTGGCTTCTTCTAAACTTTGAAATCCAGAAATGTACATAATCGTAAATTCACCATTACTCAATTGATTTATCTTTCCAATTCTTTCTACAATTGAACTATCAAACCACTTAATATCTTTATAAGCCGCCAAACGAACATTATACTGGCTTTCATAATTAAATTCTGAAGGAACAGCTGTACTGTTGGGAGTTGATGTGGAAGTACTTGCGGTGCCTGTTTCGGTAGTCACTTCTTCTTTTTCGACATAACGTGAAACGACGAACGCTTCTTTAAATCCTTTTCTTCTTATTTTTTTGCTTGCTTTGGCGGCAGCTTTTTTAGATTTGAATGATCCAACTCGGATTTTCTTGTAACCATTTTCTTCTACGTAGAATATTTCACCATAATCTTTCAGCTTTTCTTTAAATTCTCCTACTACTACGGTAGAATTTTTACTAAGAGACATAATCTGAATTGAGAATCCCTCTTCTGCTTCATTGACAACATTTGAAACACTTCTTTCGTCATTTTCAATATTCTTCGTCCCTGTACCTGTCGTTTCAGTAGTACTAACAACCCCACCGTCGCTTGCAGAAAAAGGAGGAATAGTAGTGGATGGTGGCGTTTTTGTGTCAGCAGTGGTTGCAGTAGAAGAGGAACCTGTCTCAATTTCAATAACATCTGCCTCGAATGGAACAGACGTCGTATTTGAGGAGGGTGTAGTGACAACCGAGCCTGAGGAAGAAGGAGGCGTAATTACAGCACCAGAGGTTGTACTTCTTGTGACAGGAGGGGTAGTTGATGTTGTGCTACCTGTAGTCGAAGACGAATTTGCAACAGTTCCAGAACTATTGGTACTCCCAGCAGAAGTAGAAGGTGCTTTAGTACTAGGTCTTGAAGTGCTGCTAACAGAGGAAGAAGCAGTAGATGATGTTGGAGAAGGAGGAGTTCTTTTCGTAGATGAGCTGCTGGCAATTGGAGGTGTATCTAAACCTGTAGGAGTCATCGCAACTGGTTTGATGATATCTTTCTGTTCTCCATCACCAGTCTTTACCATTTGATTTACGTTAATATAACCAGCCTTTGAATATCTAAACAAGTAAGAAGTTTGTGCTGAAAGCGCTACTGCATAATTTCCAGCAATATCTGTCTTTATATTTTCCGTTTTACCAGATCTTTGGTTAGTCACCTTAATTTTTGCATTACGGATAGGTTTGCTACTATTAGCATTGTATAGCACCCCCATATAAATATCACCCGCTTCTTTTAAAGCAATTTTAAATTCGCGTTTTCCTGAGAGAACACCCACATCTAAGGTTTCACTTAGGAATCCTTCTTTTCTAAAGGTGACTAAACATTCGCTGTTTCCGAGCATTTCAAAATTTACTTGGCCCAAATCATTTGAAGTTAAAGTTTGTCCGATACACTTAGTGGCATCTACCAAAACACCTGATAACGGCTGAGAAGTTGACTCGCTCGAAACGACAAGCGAAATACGAGTTCCTAATTGACTGGTAACATAGATATCCTCTGCTCCTTTTCCTCCAGGTCGATTGGATACAAAATATCCGAGGTTTTTCTTGTTAGAAAAAACGAATCCATAATCATCATAAGGAGTATTGATATTTGTACCTAAGTGAAAAATTTTATCCCACTGCCTCCCAACCATTTCGGCACGAAAAATATCAAATCCACCAAAACCTGGGTGCCAATCAGAAGCAAAAATCAAGTCTTTTCCGTTAAAAAATGGAGAGATTTCATTTCCGGGGGAATTGATTTTTGGACCTAAATTTTCTGGTTGAGACCAAGAGCGTCCCAAGCGTTTTACGGAATAAATGTCAAATCCACCAAAGCCACCAGGTCTATCAGATGCAAAATATAGCGTTTTGCCATCTGGGGAAAATGAAGGATAACCCGTATTGTAATCAGCTTTATTTCTTACGAATGCTTTTGATTTATTCCAATCCTTTTTTGAATCCGTTTCAGCAATGAAGATATTTAAAGATTGACCGCTACCTGGAATTTGACGTTTTCCTGGTTCAAAATTATTTTTAGTAAAAGCTACCATGCTTCTTGAAGATGAGAAAGAAATAGGTCCTTCATTGATAGCTTTCGTTAATTTTGAATGTAAAGGAGAGACAGAATTCGATTGCCCTTCGGCATTAATCTTTGCGGTATATACCATATTTGGAGTTCCGCCATCCCAATTTGAACCAACAGAACCTCTGGATGAGGAGAAGAACAACTGATTGTCGTTATACAATACTGGACCAAAATCAGATCCTTTTGAATTTTGGTAAAAGGAATTTACTGCATAAGAGGAAAGTTTTTGAATGTGTTTTTTTGCGAAACTGCAATTCTTAATATAACGCTCAGCAACAGACCGATCAGTGCCAATATAAACACTAAACCATTGTGAGGCTTCGTCATATTTTTTGAGTGCCATTAATGTTTTTCCATAATTCAAAATCTGCTCATCCGGTACGTTTTGCTTCTGCACTGCCTTACTGTACCAAACTGCGGCATTCTCAAAATCATTCAAATTGCGATAGCAATCTGCCAATTGCGCCAATGCTTTTCCGTCGTGATTTTCAGATTTAATCCCCTCTAAATAGGATTTGACTGCTTTGGAAAAAGCAAAAAGTTCGTATTCTTTATCTGCTTTTTCTAAAGCGGTTTGCGAAAAAAGAGCAGTTGAGAATATCAAAAACAAAATCGTAATTACAAATTTGGGATTCATAATATTTGCTTTAAGCGAATAATACATATCTAACCTTTGATAAGTTAGACGCAAAATCAGGAATATTGTTAGTTGAATAGAGTTTAATCTGAAATGAATTGTAGCGTAATAAGCGCTTGTTTTTTCTAAAATTGGGGTGAAAAACTGAAGCATAGCCTTAAGTGCGGTTCAAACTTTTAACGAAAAGTAGCGGAAAAAGAAAAGACTGCTTTGCATACAAATTATTTCAGAATAAACTCAAATATCAAAAAGAAGGGCTATTATTATTCTCATTAGTACACTAAAAAAGGGAATTAGATAGTAGTATGTTTGTAGTAATTGTTCTTTTTCTCACCACAAAAGAACTATAAAAAAATTATCTACCCCAGTTTTCTAACGAAAATTTATTTGGAATCATTGCCTAACTATTTGGTTATGAATAGGTAAGAGGTGTTTTGAATATTTTCAGACCTTCACTTTAGTAAGGCTTTCCATGATTTTTTGATAAAGATCTTCTGGTTTGAATGGCTTGGAGAGATAGCCGTTCATTCCTTCTTTTAAGCATTTGTCAGCTTCTTGCTTCGATGCGTTTGCAGTTAGGGCAATTATTGGTATTTGCGAAAATTTTCGAATGGCTTGAGTTGCTTCAATACCATTCATTTTTGGCATTTGAATATCCATAAGTACCAAATCAAAATTTTGTGATGCTAATTTTTCAACCGCGATTTTTCCGTTTTCAGCAATCGCTACAGAAACATGCTCAGACCAAGATTGAAGAACTTTTTTGGTTGAAATTTGATTTAAGAAATGGTCTTCTGCCATTAAAATATTTAATGGTGCAATTGGTTTTTGTCCTTCAAACGAATTATCATTCTTAACAACATCGCTTGGGATTTTAAATATAATTTCAGATTTGTTTTCAATAGACGAATTCTCAAAAGTACCGCCCAAACTCTTTATTAATTTGAGGATAATGTTGATGTTGAGTGAATTTTGTTCCTCATCTGAGAGGTTGGCTTGGTCTATATTGCTGACCTTTATTTCTGGTGATTGTTCAAAGTTGATCCTGTTTCCACCACTATTAATTTTAAAAATCAAATTTTTATTGCTGAACTCCACTTGCGCTGAGAGGTTTTCTTCGGCTGGAATGGATTTTATGATTAAATCAATTAGGTTGAAAAAAACAAGAGAAATCTTCGAACCATCTACAATAATTTTTTTAGGCAATTCTTCCTGAAAAGAAAAGTCGAATTTGACTTTGGCATTTTCAGCTTTCAAGGAGACCATTTTACTGAGGCCACCCAAAAACTCTGAGGTGTTAAATACCTCTGGTTTCAAGGCCAATTTTCCTCTTGAAAGGACACTGAAGTTCATCATATTGTTCAGGACAATAGAAAGGTCATCTACGGATGTTTTTATTTGACCAATAAAATCAGATTGTTGTCCATTGGTGGAGGTGTTTTCTAAAAGATAAAGTAAATTAATGATTGAATTAAGCGGTGTTCTTATTTGAAAGTTCATCCCTTCAAATACCTGCTCTTGAATTTTTGCTTCTTGATTAGATATTTGTTTTTCAAAGAGTAGTTGCTCTGATAATTTTCTTTCAGTAATATCTTGGAGGGAGCCAACCAAAAGTGCTTTTTCAAAATACTCATCGAAGTAAATTTTCGCTTGCACATTCACGAATTTGATTTGTTTCCCATTTACGATTATTCGATGCTCCAATTGGTGCAATGCTCCATCTTTTCCTGCATTTTCAAAAAATAACTCTAAGGCCTCTTTATCTTCTCGATGTACATAATTTAAATAATCAGATAAGGTTGGTGCAATTGTTTCTGGGTCAAACCCAAAAATTCTAAAGACTTCGTCTGACCATTTCATTTCAAAACTCACAATATCCATCTCCCAATTGCCAAAGTGAGCGAGTTCCTGTGCCTCAAGAAACCTGTTTTCACTAATCGCCAAGTCTCTGGCCAGTTGTTCTAACTTGTGGTGCGTTTTAAATCTTTGTAGGGCATATCGGATAGCTCTGCCTAAAATTTTTGAATCAAATTGACCTTTAACCAAAAAATCTTGGGCTCCTGCCTTCACTGCTTGATTTCCGATTATTTCATTATTCATACCGGTCAAAACAATGACTGGCAGATATGAAATTTTTTCTAAGAATTTTGAAATGGTTTTGTATCCAGAACTATCAGAAAGAGATAAATCTAATAAAACAACCTCAATATCATGCGTGTTTACCATTTCTACTCCTTCAAAAAGAGAGTCGGTATGATAAAATTCATGTTTAAATCCAACGTCATTCAGGGCAATCCGAATTAAATCAACATCTGCTTGATTGTCTTCAATTAGTAATATTGGAACCTTACTCTTCGTATTCATCGAATCAAAATTTGGCAGATTAGCTAGGATCGGTTCCTGAGATATCCTTCTGGGAAAACGCGGTGGTATTGAGAAAATCTCAAAATAATTTACCTTGCCGCTGGTTAAATTTAATTAGTAAGAAATAACATACAGAAAATGCAAATTCCAAGCCAATTCAGGGACGCGTATGAGAATTACCTTGCTGGTAATCAAATTCATAAATCACCCGAAAACCTATATGAACCTATTAATTATATCTTATCTATTGGTGGCAAAAGAATGCGTCCACAATTAGCACTCTGGGGTTGTTATTGTTTTAATGATGATTTTTCAATAGCTATGCCGGTGGCGCATGCAGTGGAGGTATTTCACAATTTTAGCCTCATGCATGACGACATTATGGATGAGGCGCCTCTCAGGAGAGGCAAGCCAGCCGTTCATAAAAAATATGATACCAATACAGCAATTCTATCTGGAGATGCTATGCTGTTGCTTTCTTATGATTATTTATTTTCCTGTGAAAAAGGAAAATATTTCAAAAAGCTTTTTCCAGTTTTCAACCAAATAGCCATAGAGGTTTGTGAAGGCCAACAAATGGATATGAATTTTGAAACCAAAGAAAAAGTTTCCTTGAAAGAATACCTGAAAATGATTGAGCTTAAAACAGCTGCGTTATTAGGAGGAGCAGTCAGATTGGGGGCAATTGTGGGTGGAGCAAAGCAGCGAGATGCCAAGTTGATGGAAAAATTTGCTCGACAGATGGGGATAGCCTTTCAAATTCAGGATGACATTTTGGATACCTTCGGAGACCCTGAAAAATTTGGGAAAAAAGTAGGTGGTGATATTGTTCAAAACAAAAAAACCTATTTATTCCTAACTGCTTTGAAAAAAAGTAAGGGAGCTATAAAAAAGGAATTGCTGAAATGGTACAGCGCTAACACATTTAATGAACAGGAAAAGGTAGCCGCAGTAAGGAAAATTTTTAAAGAACTTGAAGTTCAAAAAACTGCGTTGTCCTTACAAAACGAATTAATTGAAAAAGCTTATGCTGAGTTAGAAAAGGTAAATTCTTCAGAAGAAAAAAAAGAAGGATTGAAAAATTGGGCTGATAAGCTCGTTGTCCGCGAAATTTAATATTGGTGGCATTAACTTTGGAATAAAGTCTATTTTTAAGACTTTTGTAGAAAATTTTAACCGATCAAATCAAATTATAATTCCCATGAGAAATATTTCTATCCTTATCTTATTATTGAGCACCTTGTTTATTCAAGCTCAAAATTCAGTCAAACCCTTTGAAGGTGTTATAAAAGTTGACAACTCTTCTTCCCCACAGATAAAATCTTCTTTTTATGTTAAAGGAAATAAGGTAGCTTCTTACTTTGGTTCAGAAGACAAAAAAGATAAAAGCAACCAGAGATTTATCATCAATTCAAAAGAACAAACTGAAATTATTCTAAAAGAAATAAATGGCAAAAAAAAGGCAGTAAAGTCCAAACGAGTTGCATTGATTTTTCCACAAGAATATAAAGACCTTCAGAATTCATTAGGCCAAAATAAATTTAATAAGACAGGAGAAAAAAGAGAGATTCAAGGTTATAAATGCGAAAAAATAACAGTCTCCAATAACAAACATTCCCTAACGGCTTGGGTAACCAAAGAGGTTCCAGTTACCCTAAAAAATATCTATCCTTTCAACTCAAATGGTATGGATTTAGTTTTTGCAGCTGCCTACTTTGAAGGAATTCAAAACGGATTGGTAATGGAGGCAAATCAAGTGGATAGAACTTCTGGAAAAACAATAACCTACAAAACCACTATCGAAAAAAGGAAAATCAAGGAAAAAGAGTTTGCAATTCCTTCTGGATATGAGTTGGTCGATAACACGAGAGCAAGCAATATTGTGAGAACGGTTTCTCCCTTGGAACGTGTGAACGCCGCACAAGAAAAAATAAAATCAACTATGCAAAAGATTAATGAGATGCAAAAAGCAAAAGAGGCTTCTGGAACTGTTGAGCCAGTTATAGAGAAACAATAGAATTGTCAGATAAAATAATATCAAGCCTCATGCTTTTGCATGGGGCTTTTCTATTTTTGGGGAAAAGATGAAAATTTTACTGACTCAGATTGCCCTTTTTTCTTTCACTATGGGTTTCTCCCAAAACTTTCCTCCTCAAATTTCAATAACAAATTTAGTGCACGATGTTGCGAATGAAGAAATTGTAATTTCGTACGATTTGCTCGATGAAGAAGATGATTTATGCGATGTTTATATTTCAATTTCAGATAATGATGGAGTGACACATGGCCGGGAACCGATGGCAACGGGAGACATTAACAACGATATAGCTCCTCAGGTTGGGTTAGAAATTACAATACCCGATGGCGTATTTTTCGGTTCAAATACAAAAAGCATTCAGCTGTGTGCAAAAGATGATAGTAGTTACGATATTGGGGAAATGGTGGCCTTGGTTGATAGCAATAGTCTAAGAAGCCAATTGGAGTTTTTTCAGGGGATTCGGCACCGAAATACAGGAGCAGTTCATCTCGAAGCTATTATTGATTCAATTGGAAATGCTTTTGAAAACGCCCATTTAGAGTGGAAGAATTTGCCATTTAGTTTTGGCAACTATGAAGCGAAAAATGTCATTGGACTGAAGCGAGGTTGGATTGATTCAAATCATTTGTTGGTCGGAGGTCATTTTGATACAGTGGATGATTCCCCTGGAGCAGATGATAATGGTTCGGCCATTGTTGGAATGTTGGAGGCTTTGCGCGTGTTAAATCAATTTAATTTTCGAAAATCGATAAAATTTATTGGTTTTGATTTGGAAGAGGAGGGTTTGAGAGGAAGTATTGATTACACCGGTAATCATTTGCATCAAGATGAAAGATTAGATGGATATTTTAATTTTGAAATGATCGGCTATTTTTCAAACAGGGTCAATTCTCAAACACTACCAGTTGGATTTGAAGTTTTATTTCCCAATCAAACAGCTCAAATTACTTCCGATTCTTTTAGAGGTAATTTTATTACGGTGGTAGGAAACGACCAAAATAGTCTAACACTTCAACATAATTTTGAAAAATTTGGGGCACAATATGTTCCTGAGTTAAAGATAATTGGTCTAACTGCTCCAGGCACCGGAGCTCTTACGCCAGATTTATTGAGAAGCGATCATGCTTCATTTTGGTTGTCAGGTCAACCTGCTATCATGATTTCCGATGGTGCAAATTTTAGGAATCCCAATTATCACTCAGAGCATGATGTTTTGGATTCTTTAAACTTTTCATTCATGTCAAATGTAGTGAAAGCCACTATTGCAACTATCGCTGAGATGGCCGAGCCCTTTCATGGAAGTTGCGATATTGCTGTTATTGAAAAAATGACTTCTACTGAAAGTTTGAGTAATTCCAAACTGGAAATATATCCGAATCCAATTAAGGATGAATTTACCATTGAGTTGAAAATGGAGGGTGCAAAAATTGATAAACTGATAGTTTTTGATTTGCTGGGAAGGGTAGTGGAACGAAAGAATAATTTGAAAAATTCAAAATTTTCAGTTTCAACTACTGAATGGCCATCTGGTCACTACTTTTTACAAGTATTTGTAAATGAGGAAGTTATAAATCATAAATTGACGAAAGAATAAGTTCGAGATTGGTATGAATAAGAAATTATGAAAGTATTAAAATGGTTTTGGGTTTTATGTTTATTCCTTTTTGGAATTGTTTTTCAACTGCAAGCTCAGGAAGGGTGTACGGATCCACAGGCCGAAAATTATGAGCCAGCTGCAGCTGAAAATGATGGCTCCTGTACCTACTCTGAAACAAATTACAATCCAATGTGCATTTCCATTTTTCCTGATGAGATAAAAGAATGTTCAGGATTGGAATTTATGGATAATCAATTGTTTGCAATCAATGATAGCGGTGATGGAACGGTGGTTTATCAAATAGACTCTACCAATGCAAGCGTCATTCGTAGAATAAATATTGGAAATACGACAAATGTAGATTGGGAAGATTTGACATCTGATGACGACTTTTTGTACATCGGCGATTTTGGTAATAATTATGGAACAAGAAAGGATTTAAAAATTATTAAGGTGCCCAAAGAAGAGCTTTCAGGAGAAAACACCTCCTCTGAAGAAATTACTTTTCGATACTCCGATCAAACAGATTTTACACCACGTAACCGGGACAATGATTATGATTGTGAAGCATTTTTTTCTTACAAAGACCGATTGTATCTTTTTTCAAAAAATTGGGTAGATGGCAAAACTCGTATGTATTTTTTACCTAAAACCCCAGGTGATTACACACTGACTCCACAGGCTGAGTTTGATGTGAATGGACAAATTACAGCTGCAGATATTTCAGTAGATGGGAAAAATATTTTGTTACTTGGGTATAAAGAGAATGCCAATATTTTCATGTGGTTGCTCTTTGATTTTCAAGAGTTTATGCCATTTTCTGGAAATAAAAGACGTATAAAATTAGGAACCTTTCTTAGTCGTTCGCAGACGGAGGCGCTGACTTTTCAAGATACAACAGAAGGATATATTGGAGGTGAGAATGTCTCTTTTGTAAGGGGAAAATTATCTCATTTTAAAATTTCGGAGTGGATAAAAAACCCAAACAACGCCACCAATGACTACAAACCAGAAGACCAGCTACATCTTTTTCCAAACCCTTTTACAGATGAAATTTTGGTAGATGCAAAAACCAATGACCTAAGAATTAGAAGAATTGAGTTGTATTCGATGGATGGGAAAAGATTGAAGCGAAAAAGAAAAAACCTGAATAGAAGAATTCGAATTGATGGAAGTGATTTGGCAAAAGGATTTTATATTCTGAAAATTTTAACAAAAAAGAATGGAATAATTATTCGGAAAGTAATCAAGTCCTAAAACCTAAAAACGCCTCCCTGAACGAATCAGGGAAGGCGTTCTTGTATAAACAAACAAAAAACATTAGCCGTATTTATAAATACCTAAACATCATTTTTTAAAGATGGTTTAAAGTTTAATTATTTTTTTTAAAATATTTTAACTTCAAAAAAAATGGCTCATAATCATCTGATTATGAGCCATTTTTAAAATCAAATAAAAGTAAATTAGTTCATTTCTTTAGTCCATGCCTCTCTTTCTACCGACATTTGCCAAGCCGCTCCTCCATTCTCAATTGCATTAAACATTGGCAACCATTCGGATGGGCCAGCAGATTCAGTTAGAATTTCGTATCGGCGTAGTTGCATGATTATATCTAAAGGATTTATTAAAACTGGACAAGCTTCAACACAAGCATTGCATGTGGTACATGCATGAATTTCTTCCCTTGTGATGTAATCAAAAAGAGATTTTCCATCATCAAAATTTTCTTTTGAAAGTACCACTCCTTCACCTTTTTTATCGGCAGCAATAAATTCTGGATTACCAGAATCAAGCTTTTTACCGATTTCTTCAGCACGGTCTCTCACATCCATCATTATTTTTCGAGGGGAGAGTTTTTTGCCTGTTTGATTCGCAGGACATTCGGAAGTACACCGACCACATTCCGTACAAGTGTATGCTTGTAAAATATTTCTCCAATCAAGACCAGTTACATCATTTGCTCCAAATTCAGGCAACTCATCATCCATTGGCACATCCTCCATAGGTGCATCACTCATCATGCTCTTCACCTCCTTCATGATGGCAGGCATATTATCAATTTCTCCTTTGGACTGCAATTTGGCATAATAAGTATTTGGGAAGGCAAGAAAAATGTGCAAGTGCTTAGAGTGGGGCAGGTAATTCAAAAATCCAAAAACCACCAAAATATGTAGCCACCAACCTGCTCTTTCTAAAGTCATCAAAGTTGATTGCTCTAAACCTCCAAAAAGCATTGGCCCCAACCAACTACTAACTGCCAAGGTTCCAGTATTTGCGTAATGTGTTGGGTCTAATTTCTGCAAAACTACATCAGAACCATTCATAGTGAAAATCCCCAATAAAAGGAGCAACTCTCCATATAAAATCAGATTTCCATCTAATTTTGGCCATCCATTCATTTCTGGTTTTACAAACCGGGGAACTTTCAAAAGATTTCTTCGCGCTAAAAAAATGAGTGTGGAAATGAAAGCTAAAACCGAAAGAATTTCAATGAAATTGATAATTCCTGTGTATAACATTCCTAAATATGGAGCGAAAAATCTGTGTACTCCGAAGATTCCATCTACGAAAATTTCTATCAACTCAACCTGTGTCATCAAAAAGGCGACATAGATAAATCCATGCAAAACAGCAGGAATCCAACGTTTAAACATCTTTTTCTGACCAAAGGCAATCAGCGCTACATTTTGCCACCGCTCAGCGGTATTTCCTTCGATTTCGACCTCTTTTCCAAGAAGGATATTGCGTCGAACTTTCATGAATTGACGATAACCAAATCCGAAAGCAACAAGTGCGACGATGATGAAAATTGTGGATTGAATCATTATTGAGTTTTATTTTAAGCGCTCAAAATAACTTTTCAATTTCAATAAAATGCGAAAAGTCTGTTTTGAGTGAAACCTATAGTTCGCCAAAGAAAATAATTATTTCCGATTTCGTGAACAGTGCAGTGTTGTTTCTGTTTTGAAAAATGGTATCAGATTGTATAAACAAATGAGAAAAATTTCAATTTTTTGGTTCAGAAGGGATTTGCGCTTGCATGATAATGCAGGTTTTTATAGAGCTTTGAAAAGCAACCTTCCCGTTTTACCTTTATTTATTTTCGACCGAAATATTTTAGAGGAGTTACCCAAAAATGATGCGAGAGTTACATTTATTCACCAAACAATTTCAAACTTAAAATTGGAGTTGGAAAAGTTGGATTCTACTCTTATTATCGAATACGGAAATCCACAAGAAGTTTGGAAAAATTTAATCAAAAAATATGAAATCTCAAAGGTTTTTACGAACCATGATTTTGAACCCTATGCATTAAAAAGAGATGGTGAAATCAAAGAGATTTTAACCAATCATAATATCGAATTTCAGACTTTTAAAGATCACGTTATTTTTGAAAAGGATGAGGTGCTAAAAAAAGATGGAACACCTTACACCGTTTTTACTCCATACAGCCGAAAATGGAAAGAAAAACTTCAATCCAGGTTGTCTGAATTTGAAAACGATAAAGGGAATCTTACTACTGTTTCATATTATTTCAAGCCTTATCCAAATAAAAAATATTTTTCTAATTTATTGAAAATCAAACCTTTAGATAATATATCACTTTCAGAAATGGGTTTTGAAAAATCCGACATTGAATTCCCAAAAGACGCTGTTTCCCGTGGTTTGATTCGTGAATATGGTGAAACGAGGAACTTTCCTGCCATTGACGGAACTTCAAGATTAGGCCTTCATTTTCGTTTTGGAACCATTAGCATTCGAGAGAAAGCAATGAAATGTTTAGGTCTTTCAGAGACCTACCTAAACGAGCTGATTTGGAGGGATTTTTATTCAATGATTTTGTCCCATTTTCCTCATGTAATTGGGAATGCTTTTAGAGCGAAATATGAAGCAGTTGAGTTTAGGAATAACAAAAAGGAGTTTGAACTTTGGTGTGAAGGGAAAACGGGATACCCGATGGTGGATGCAGGTATGCGAGAGCTCAATAATTCTGGGTATATGCACAATCGAGTGCGCATGGTAGTTGCCAGTTTTTTGACCAAGCACTTGCTTATTGACTGGCGTTGGGGAGAGGCCTATTTTGCTGAAAAATTATTGGATTTTGATTTAGCGAGCAATAACGGTGGATGGCAATGGGCAGCAGGTTGTGGGACAGATGCAGCACCTTATTTTAGAATCTTTAATCCTGAATCACAGCAGAAGAAATTTGATAAAAATTTTCAATACATCAAAAAATGGATTCCTGAATTCGGAACCGATGAATATGCGGAGCCAATTGTTGACCATAAATTGGCAAGAGAGCGTTGTTTAGCAGCCTATAAGAAGGCATTAGGATAAATGTTAAACTATAAAATACTGACAAATTTGCGGATGGTGTTTTAGTTGAAAGTGGTGGCATTGAGTATCTTTGCTATTGGCCTCGGCCAAGAATTAATACAAAAGCTTTCAACAAAATTTGTGATGATAGATATGGAATCGGCAAATGCCTTTCTTCAAAAAAATAAAAATCCGCTGCTCCTTATTTTGGGGCTTTTTCTTTTAGTGGCCTTTTTTTCTTTCAATGATGTAGATTCGAATCATGACTTCGATCTCGGTCAAAAATCTCAAATTGGAAGTTTCAAATTAATCAAACCAAATCAGAAATGGGGTTTTGCGATTGATACCTTTGAGGTGAAAAAAAGTACAATCCAAAACAATGAATTCTTTGGGGAGGTTTTGCAAAAAAATAATGTGGCTTATCCAGTAATTGAAGGCATTATTTCAAACACAAAGGAATTTTTTGATGTAAACCACTGGAGAGTAGGAAAAAATTATTGGTTCTTAAAAAAGCCAAGTTCTAAAACTTCAGACTACTTAGTTTACGAACCGAGTGTCTATAAATATTATCTTTTTGATTTGAAAAACGGAACAGGCACAGTTAATGAACGACCCATCAAGAAGGAATTGAAAACTGCTTCGGGAGTGATTTCGAGTTCTCTTTGGAAAACAATGACTGATGCGGGGTTGAGCTTTGATGTAGCTGGGAAAATGGAAAATGCACTCCAGTGGTCAATCGATTTTCATCATGCTCAAAAAGGAGATCAATTCAAACTTTATTACGAAGAGGAATCCATTAATGGCCAAGTTGTTGGTGTTGGCGATCTACATGCAGCCTCTTATAAAACTGGTGAGAATGAGTTCCAAACAGTCTATTACGATGATGAGGAACATCCTGGTTATTATGATTTGGAAGGCCGACCAATGAACAAAGGATTCCTAAAATCACCTGTAAAATATTCTCGTATTTCTTCAAGATTTAATCGTCGTCGTTTTCATCCTGTTTTGAAAAGAGTAAGACCTCATTTAGGTACCGATTACGCAGCGCCAAGAGGCACTCCAATCTATGCCGTTGGAGATGGGGTCGTTTTGGAGGCAAGAAGAAGAGGGGGCAATGGAAATTATGTAAAAATACGTCATAACGAGACTTATCAAACACAATATTTACACATGCAAAAATTTGCAAAAGGGATTTCCTCTGGGGTGCATGTAAAGCAAGGTCAGGTGATTGGGTACGTTGGTTCTACAGGGCTGGCGACAGGCCCACATGTTTGTTTTCGTTTTTGGAAAAACGGCAAACAAGTCAACCATTTGAGATTAGAATTTCCTCCTCCAAAACCCCTTCCTGCTGCGGAGATGGCTGACTTCAATGTGGTGAGAGATAAATTCGTTGCAAAATTGAATGAGGTAGATTATCCTGAATTAATTGAAGGGTCAACTGAAGCCCAAGATGAGATTAAAAATGTAGAAGCTACTGATAATGAGGCGGTTATGGCAAATCCATAAATTTTTAAATTGGTGATTGGATGTTTTTTAATATCTAACTATCCAATCCCCAATTTCTAAGCACTAAGCTCTTCCACACCATTTTATCGCAGAAATATTATCCATCAATAAATTGCCATTATATGGTTGTGTAGTTCCTTTTTCGAAATTAGCTTCGAAGATAATATACCGCATTTCATTCTTTGGTCTGAATTGAATATTGTGGTTTTGCCAATTGATATTTTTGATTGCTTCTGTTTCGTAGAGTAATTGAGCTTTTTCGCATTTAGAATTGCCTCCCCAAACTTTCAGAATGATATTTCCATTATAACCAGAATAGGTTCTTGAGTGTGCCAGATCCAGTGCGAATACATAACACTTATCTTTTAAAAGTGGCTGTTTTAATCGCTGTGTGATACTTTCATAAGTGTCGTTTCTGCGGGTAATTAACCCAATAAAAGTATCTCCATCTGCTGGTTCATTATAGACACCCCAGTAGCCCGGCAAAATGTCTGGAGTGGTATCTGGTTCGCAGCCTACCCATCCTACTGGAATGGTGGCATCTTGTGGTTCTCCTTCAAAAGAAGGATTGTTGAATGAACTCTGACTAAATAGAAATGAGTTCAATAATAAAACAAAACAAAATGTTAGTGTGAATTTCATTTGAGTTAGCTTTTTGGGCAAGTTAATTCTATCCTTCTTTTTTTCTACTTTTGCCCCTGCATTTAACTTAGATTTTATGTCTCAGACTAAAAAAGTAAAAGTTCCTGGTACCAAACCAAATTATCTTTACTCAGTAATTGGAGTAATGTTGGTCTTGGTGATGTTAGGCTTTTTTGGCTTACTGATGATTCAAGCGCAGGAAGTAATGCGTTTTATGAAAGAAAAAGTGGAGGTCGTTATTGAACTGAAAAACGAAACCAGCCAAGCAAATAGAGATGAGTTTGTCCGAAAAATTTCGAGTCAAGCTTTTGTGAAAAACGGAACGATTCAGTTTTTAAGTAAAGAAGAAGGGGCTACCATGCTGCAAGAGGAGTTCGGAGAGGAGTTTTTAAAATTAGACATGCCTAATCCGCTTTTTGATGTACTGACTTTTAATATAAATAGCCAATATCTTCAAGAAAATTCTATCAGTGAGTTGGTTGAACCCTTCAGAGAAGAATTAATGGTTAGAGATATTTATTATCAAGAAAATATTGCCGTTTTGATTTCGAAAAACTTAAAACGAATAGGGTGGCTATTTCTATTTATAGGTCTTTTCTTATTATTTATCGCGATTTTCCTAATTCACAATACGATTAGATTAGCCCTCTATTCTAATAGATTTTTGATTAAAAATATGGAATTAGTAGGTGCTTCTTGGGAATTTATTAGTAAACCATATATCCAAAAAAGTGCTGTTCATGGATTGGTCAGCGGAGCATCTGCGGTTTTGGTATTAATCGGTATCGTTGTATTCATTCAGTCAGATATCCCTGAACTTAGAGAAGTAACGAATTACCAATCCATAGGAGTTTTAATGTTGATTCTGATAATTTTAGGAATAGTTATTTCGGCAGGAAGCACTTTTTACGTAGTAAATAAATACCTTCGCATGCGCGTTGACGAGATGTATTGATACAACTTTTCTTATGAAAGATGCATCTTCAAAACTGTTCAAATCAAATTAATTAAATGAGCAAGAAGAAAAATACCAATACCAAGAAGAATAAGGTAATTGTTACCAATAATAAAGGTGAATCCTCTAAAGTAAAACCGACGGTTAGCAAACGAACAACCGCGGCTGCTACAAGTAAAACTACCCAACCAGAAGAAATGATGTTTAATCGCGAAAACTATATTTATATGTTAGCAGGGGTTGGTCTTATTTTGGTTGGATTAGCTTTAATGTCTGGTGGTAAAATGCCAAGTCCTGATGTTTGGGACGAAAATCTGATTTATGGCTTCCGCCGAACTGTTTTGGCACCGTTTGTGATTTTGGCTGGTTTGGGATTGGAAGTTTATGCCATTTTCAAATAATTCCCCCTCAAATTTTTGAAAAGTGTCATCCCGATTTTTTTCGGGATGACACTTTGTAATTTTCACAATAAGATATTTTATGGGAATCATCGAAGCCATCATTCTTGGAATTATTCAAGGATTAACTGAATTTCTACCAGTAAGTAGTAGTGGACATATTGAAATTGGTCAAGCAATTTTAGGTATGGACAGTTTGAAAGAAAATGAAGAATTACTAAGTGTAGTCCTGCATGGCGCTACAGCTTTAAGTACCATTTGGGTTTTTAGAAAAGACATTGCTGAAATTATTTCTGGCTTTTTTAGCGGAGATTCGGAGCAGCGTTCTTTTGTTTGGAAAATTATCATTTCCATGATTCCAGCTGCATTCGTCGGATTGTTTTTCGATGATTTATTGAAGGTGCTTTTTGAGGGACAATTACAATTAGTTGGTTTTATGTTGCTAATAACTGGGGCACTACTTTTCGTAGCGGATAGAGCAAAAAACACAGTGAAAAAGGTAAGTTATTCCAATGCAGTAATTATTGGCTTGGCTCAAGCATTTGCTATTTTGCCTGGTATCTCTCGTTCTGGGGCGACGATTTCAACTTCTGTTTTGTTGGGTATTGACAGAGAACGTGCAGCTCGTTTTTCTTTCTTGATGGTCGTTCCCTTAATTTTAGGAAAAATGGCAAAAGATGTTTTGGATGGCAAAATGGTGCTTTCAGAGGATATGGCGGTTCCTCTTTTAGCTGGATTTGCAGCTGCATTTATTACCGGTGCGATTGCTTGTATTTGGATGATAAAATTGGTGAAAAGTAGTCGTTTGTGGTGGTTTGGAATCTACTGCATCATTGTTGGTTTGATTGCAATTGCTAAAACTTCAGGACTCTTCTAAATATGTTAACTCCCCTTATTTCTGATCAAATACCTACTGCTGATTGGCAGGCAGGTGCCATGTTGTTGGTAGATAAACCAAAAGATTGGACGTCTTTTGATGTTGTAAATAAATTGCGTTGGGCAATTCGCCGAAAACTAAATGTCAAAAAAATAAAAGTAGGGCACTCTGGCACTTTAGATCCTATGGCTACAGGTTTGTTGATTATTTGTGTGGGAAAATTCACAAAGCGATTAAGTGAATTGGAAGGGTTGCCAAAGTCATACCATGGAACTATGAAGTTTGGTGAAACGACTCCTTCCTACGATGCCGAATCAGAGGTTGATCAAACTTTTCCAATTGAAAATCTAACAGCTAATATGATCCAAGAAAAAACGGAACAGTTTAAAGGATGGATCGACCAAAAACCACCCATGTTTTCTGCCATTAAAGTGAATGGGCAACCTTTGTATAAACTGGCCAGAAAAGGAAAAACGATTGAGGTGAAAACCAGAAAGGTTGAAGTAACTAAGTTTGATTTGTCGAGAATAGAGCTACCAGAAGTAGATTTTGAAGTGGATTGTAGTAAAGGAACCTACATCCGTTCTTTGGCATTTGATTTAGGACAGGCAGCTGATAATGGAGCGCACTTAATTGCTTTGAAAAGAACCTCAATTGGAGAATATTCTCTTGATAATGCTTTTGATTTGGAGGAATTGGTAAAACTGATTGAGACTTAAACTATCTATCTGTAGAACTTGTAATAGGGGCAGTTCATGAACTGCCCCTATTACAAGGCGATGGCTAAAACCCCTTAAACAAATCATCTCCATCATCTAACATTCCTGCCAACAAATCATTGAATGAAATTTTCGATTCTAAAATCTCTTTGTTGACAATTTCATGCTCTGATAATCCAAAAATGATTAACTCTTTAAAAAGGTAAGCATCTTTTTTATCGACTTTCAAATCAGCGACTAATTTTTTGAGCCCTGCGACCTTATCCAATTCTTTTTTGAAATCTTTATCGGATGAATCATTTAAAAGGTCAACGGTATTTCCCCCAGCAAAATAGGCACGAACGGTTCCGTAAGTATCAGCTCCTTTTTTCTCTTTTCTTAAATTGGAAGGATTGTCAAAGTGATCGAGGAAAAGTTTCTTAATGGCTTTATTTAAAAGGGTGATTGCAACTCCATAAGCACCTTCCTGCTCGCCTTCATAAACCAATTCTACCTTACCCGTTATGGCTGGAATGACACCCCAGAAATCAGTGATTCGAGCCACAGTTGATTTTTCTCCATTGAGATGCATGCGCCTCTCTGCGGCACTGGCCAGATTTTCTAAACCAGAAATAGATAAACGAGCAGAAACACCACTATTTTCATCAATCAACTCACTCTCTCTTGCTTCGAAGCTAATGTATTCCATGAGCGTTTTCAAGGCTTCAGGAATGTGGACGTTTTTCTTTTGATTTTCAGCGAGTTTCGCTTCTTGTGAAGTGATGAATTTTGCTATCTCAATTGTCTTTGGATAATGCGTCAAAATCTGACTTTCAATTCTATCTTTTAATGGAGTGATGATACTTCCGCGATTAGTATAATCCTCAGGATTTGCCGTAAAAAGGAATTGAATGTCTAACGGCAAACGCAATTTGAAGCCACGAATTTGCATATCTCCTTCCTGCAAAATATTAAACAAAGAAACCTGTATTCTTGCCTGTAAATCAGGTAATTCATTGATGACAAAAAGACAACGATGAGAACGAGGAATTAACCCAAAATGAATCACTCTTTCATCAGAGTAGGGAAGTTTCAATGTAGCAGCTTTGATTGGATCAACGTCTCCAACCAAATCAGCAATGCTCACATCTGGAGTCGCTAATTTTTCGACATATCGGTCATCGCGATGCACCCATTCAACTGGCGTTTTGTCTCCCTTTTCAGCCACCAATTCTAATGCAAATTTTGAAATTGGATTGAGCGGATCGTCATTTAATTCACTTCCACCAACAATAGGCATCCATTCATCCAAAAGGGTAGTCAAAAGACGTGCGATTTTTGTTTTGGCTTGTCCTCTCAATCCCAACAATAGAACATTATGGCGGCTTAAAATTGCGCGTTCAACATCGGGCAATACCGTATTTTCAAAACCTAAAATTCCTTTAAAAACTTCTTCTTTCTTTTGAAGTTTCTCAATCAAGTTTTCTCTTAATTCGTCTTTTACTGAACGACTTTTATAGCCACTCTTTTTTAACTCACCTAACGTTTTTGCCTTTTTCATAAAATGGTATTGGATTTAAATCAAGAAGTTGTTTAAACAAAGATTTTAAACTGCAGATTCGAATCTTAAAGAACCTGATTTTGTAAAATTTATGAGTTGTAGCGATACTATGCCTAATAAATTTTTCTTCCTCAAAACCTTTATCTTCAAATTTTCGCTTCTGAAGACTATTCTTAAACAGCTTCCAAGAAAACCAAAATCCTAATGATTAGTTTAGTGTTTTGTCAATTATTGGTTGAATAAATTCAACTAAAGGAGTTCTCAGGTTTTGGAGCATTGATTTTTGAGCAGCACTTAATTTGTTGAAAGTCATTTCTAATTTTAAATTTTCCCATAAATCGCTGTGAATCAATGAACTATATCCAAGAAAAGGGATGCATATCAAAAAGAGCCATAGCCATTTTGAATTAATAACTGCTCCCGTAATTCCCCAAAAAATATAATAAATCAAGGTTCCGAAAGTAGAAATAGACCATATAATGGGCTGTATAAACTCTTTCTTTTTAATCTTAGTTTTTTGAATATAGTGTGCAAGTGCAATGGGGGGCAAATGAAAGATTTTGCCAATCAAAGCAGGAATAAAACCTAAAATCAAAAGAGGGTAGTGATACCACTTTTTTTGAAAATTATAAACGGACTCTTCAAGATTGAAGGCTTCTAATTTTGAAGAATATGCTTTTCCTTTATTTTTTAAAATTATTTTTTCTTCAGCCTCAAGAGCATTGATTTCTTCTGCAATTTCTTGCTCAATTTTCAACGGTCGTGGACTGGTAGATCTCACAGGAAATACGCCTAATTTTTGTTCTGTTCTTGCAACCTGAAATAATTGTTCAGCGAATTCTTCATCCTCTTCATTTTCAATATGAATCAAGCATTCGCGCATGTTATGAGCGACTTGTTGAGTCAATTTTAATACCGCCCGATTTCTATTGTCGGCGTATTTTTCAAAATATTCGAGCACTCTAATCGGTTCACCAACTTTTACCATCAATTCATTTCGAGATTCACCTGCACAAGTAAAATTTGCACCAATAGGAACAATATGGACATCCAAATCAGGGTATGCATCAATACTTCCCATACAAATTCGAGCTAATCCTTTCGCAAGCGGACGAAGACGTTTTACCTCCTTGGTACTTGCCTCAGGCATTATTAAAATGAGTTTATTGTTAGCGAGGGCATCATAACAATATTTAAAAGTATCTTGATTATTAAGGACTTTGTCTTTTCCGTCTCGTTTTCGATAAATAGGAATTAGGTGAACACCTTTCATCAAAAGGTTATAAAATGCATTCTTCCATATATCGCCACGAATTAAAAAATGGATAGGTTTCTCAACAAAACAGGCCAATACGCACGGCTCAATAAAGGCGGTAGGATGGTTTACAGCCAAAAACACCGGCTTATCGAGCGGAATGCGCTCAATATTTTCGATGTTTAGTTTTTTGAAATATATTTCAAACGATAATTTTGCAAAGGGTCTTACAGCCGCGTATAGCATACAGGTTGTGTTTGAGATCACAAATAAAGCGATTCCAAATTTAAATTGCCACATATTTGAAATATTGTAATGAATACAAGGTTTTTATCTTGAAAAGCTGCTATTTTTACAATTGAAACCGATTGCTGCTTCCTAAATGACTGTTTTTAGAAAAATCCCATGGCTGGCCCTTCTATTTTTATTTCCATTTTTTGGATTTGGGCAAAACTGTGGTTGCCAAGATTGTGGCATCAATATCCCAGTATCCTCAGATGAATTTCATGATTTCATCATCAATGACTTAGTTAATGATAATTTATCAGATCCAACTCAAGGTATTTGTGGTGTCGAACTACACTTTACTCACAATCGAGTTCAAGGAATTGAGGTTACTTTAATTTCTCCATCAGGCCAAGAAGTCCGATTGATAGGAACCTCATTTCAGTTTCCTACCATCAACACAACTACTTTAGCAAATTGGGATATAACTTTTTTAAGAACGCAAGATCCTGCAAGCCCTGATCCTGGATTCAATGGTCAATGGACAAACAATGATCCTTGGGCAGCTGTCGGAAAATATATTGGAACTTACCATCCCAATAGTGGAAATTTGGAAGATTTTAATTCGGGTTCAGCAAACGGTACTTGGCGCCTACGAATTGAAAATGAGAACTTTTTCAACAACTATACAGGAGAATTAATTGGCTTTCGCCTAATTTTTTGTGATCCAACGGGTATCAGTTGCTGTTTCGCTGAGGCAGGAGAAATAGCTGGGACAACTGAATTAGATTTTTGTGAAAATGACCCAAACCTTCTAATTGAACCTAATTTAATTATCAATTTACCAGACACAAATCTCCATGATTTTAGGTGGTTGATTGGAAATGATTCGATTATTGTAAAATACGATTCTATTGTTGATTTAAGAGCATTTCCACCCGGAGCCTATGAAATATGTGCCTTATCGTATTTGAAAACCGATTTTGATAGCCTGCCCATTCCAAATGGAATTGTAAGGTGGGATGACTTGAAAGATACGATTGAACAAACCAGTCCTCCTTTTTGTGCTGACATTTCTGACCAATGCTTGCAAGTAATTATCAATGCTCCACCAGCTCCAACCCCGCTAATTGATTCTTTTTGTTTTGGAAAATCGTATCCAATTGGTGACAGTATATTTTCAGCAGCTGGAAATTATAATGTTGTTTTTCAATTGGCAAATGGATGTGACAGTTTGGTTCGATTAAACTTGAGAGAAAGCGTTCCTGATACAACTTTTCTAAACGAGGTAATTTGTGTGAATGAGACTTTTCCAGTTGGTACAAAATCATACGCTCAAACTGGAATTTATATTGATACTTTTCCTTCAAACCTTTTTTGTGATAGTATTGTAAAGTTGGATTTGACCGTGCTTCCAGAAATCGATACTACTCTAAATCCAGTTATTTGCGAAGGTGATACGATTTTGGTGGGCGGGCGAAAATTATTCACAGAAGGTTTTCATGAAATCACCACAACTGCAATACGAGGTTTAAATTGCGATAGCACTATTCGTATCAATTTGAGCATTTTAGAACCTCAAGCCCTTATTGATATTCCTGATTTGATTACATGTGATAATCCTCAAGTTCCTTTGACAGGAATCAATTCTTTTCCTTCTGGAAATTTAAGTTTTGCTTGGCAAACCACAGATGGAGATATTTTCTCAGATCCCAATTTCCCAAGAATAATTGTCTCAGATTCAGGAACTTATGAATTGATTGTTACTCAAGATAGTTTGGGCGTCTCTTGCGCAGATTCCGAGACAATTAAGGTTGAATTGGATAAGTCGTTGCCGAATGTCTCTATTGAAATGCCAGACACAATTACATGTGATCGGCCTTCCATAACAATTGATGGATCCCGATCTTCCTCAGGTGATTTTAATTTTTCTTGGAGAGAAATTGGGGTAGGTATGATACCTGGAGCCACCTCAAATCAGCTTATTGTTTCTAATGCTGGTGATTTTGAATTGATAGTAATAAATAATCAAACAGGGTGTAAAGATTCTTTGGAGGTTCGAGTTCAAGAAGATATAACATTGCCAATTGCAGAGGCCGGAGATGGATTTGAACTAAATTGCAGTCGTGCAACTGGTAGTTTGAATGGAACTGGTTCTTCGACAAATGATTTTATTGAATACCAATGGACTGGGCCTGGTATCACTTGTTGTGGTATGTCACTGCAACCAACTATCAATCAAGAAGGAAGATATTATTTAACCGTCACCAACTCTAAAACGGGATGCTCTGCCATAGATAGTGTTGATGTTTCCCAAGATGAAAATTTACCATTTGCATCTTTACCCAATGATCAAGTTTTAAACTGTCGTGATAGTATTTTGGAAATTAATGGAAATGGCTCCTTAGGTTCGCAATATGTTTTTTCTTGGAACTCTCCGTCAGGTACAAATTTTCAACAAATTAATTCTTCAACCATTGAAATTAGAGAAGTAGGGGAATTTGTTTTCACTGTTTTGAATAGTGATAATAATTGTGAAAAAAGCGATACCATACTTATCACCCGAGATATACAGCGACCTAATTCAGATGCGGGTCCAGATTCAACTTTAACCTGTACCACTACTTCAATTGAGTTAGGTGGCCCAAATACAGACATAGGTTCTGATTTTTTCCACATTTGGTACATTGACAATGTACCTCAATCCGGAGGAAATAATCCTGAATTTATTGCAAGTGAACCTGGTGTGTACCTTCTTGAAGTGTTAAATGGTTCAAATTTCTGTAGAGATTCAAGCGAGGTTCTTATTTCGATTGATACATTTCCCCCTGGTGCCATCGCTGGATCACCCTTTCAAATCGATTGTATTACCACTTTTGATACCCTTTTCGGGCAAACCAATTTCTCACTCAATAATTTAGAATTTGAATGGAGAACAGATACTGGTTGCATCAATACTTCGACCAATCAATCTTTTATAGAATTGAGTTGTGATGGAAATTATTGGTTTTCTGTTACAAACTTAAACAACGGTTGTATTTCTTCGGATTCCGTATTTATTAGCCAAGATGCAAATTTGCCCAGAGCAGTAGTGGTTGAAGAAACTTTGATGTTGCGTTGTAATAATTATCAAGTAACCATAGATGGAAGTGGCTCTACCTTTGGAAATCAGATTGGCTACCAATGGAGCTTAAATAATGATTCAATTAGCAATCAAATAACGACAATGGTTTCTGAACCGGGTAATTATCTTTTAGAAGTGATTGATAGCTCGAATAACTGCGTGGCTATCAATTCTGTTTTTGTGAGAGATACAGTTTCGCCGATAATTATTATTCCTTCGTTAATCGAATTGGATTGTAATGACTTAGAAAATGGATTTGTGTTGGATGCAAGTGGTTCTTCTCAAGGTGTCAATTTTTCTTACAACTGGGTGACTGCAAATGGAAGTTTTATTTCCCGAACAGACACACTAACTCCTGTAATAAATAGCGCAGGATTATACAATTTAGTTATTGAAAATTTGGAGAATGGATGTTCTTCTGAATTAGATATTAGCGTCAGACTTGATGGTGTTCCAGATGCAGATGCAGGTGCGGATTTATCTGTTGCCTGTGGCATTGATTCTATCCTAATTGATGGTGGAAATTCTTCTAGTGGTGCAGGCATCCAATACCAATGGACGACATTGGGTGGTCGAATTCTATCAGACAATTCTCAGAATTTTATTTATACAGATTCATCTGGAAGATATATTATCGAAGTTTGGAATACACTCAGCAATTGCATTAAAACAGATACTGTTAATGTTGTTTTTGAGCCTTGCAGCCCTTTTATAAATGTGTTGGCCGATACCGTAACCTGTAACCAAAAAGAGGTTCGCTTGGACGCCTCCTCATCCAATTTATTTAATGGCAGGTTGGAATGGATGGCGATAGATGGGGTAATTTTAGCAGATGCAGATACTCCTTTTCCATTAGTAACTGCTGGGAGATATGAGTTGATTTTAACTGATACGACCACCAACCTTTTTGATAGATTTCAAATAGATGTGCCAGTTGATACTTTACATCCTCAAGCCTTTGCAGGTTCAGATAAAATTTTAACTTGTAATATTACCTCTGCAATTTTAGAAGGTGATACTACGGGTTCTATAAGGTCAAATTTACTTTTTGATTGGATTGGTCCAGGGCAAATAATTCCTCAGGATTCTTTGCGACCTGAAATAAATGATGGAGGTAGATTCCTACTTCGAGTGACAAATTCAGAGAATGGATGTTTTGATACTTCCTCTGTTTTGGTGGGTTATGATACGCTATCTCCGCTCGCAAATGCTGGAATTGACCTAAGTTTTCCATGTGATCCAGACTCCTTAATTTTAGATGGAACAGGAAGTGATACAGGTACAAATTTTTCAATTAGTTGGAATTTTGGTTCGACTGATATAGAACCCGTAATTCGTCAACCTGGTACCTATTGTATTGAAGTTGAAAACCTCACAAATGGCTGTAAATCAGAAGATTGTGTTGATGTTACGCCTGATGATAATGCTCCTCAAATTTCAGTAAGTAATGATGAAACTTTTACTTGTAAAGACACTTTGTTTGAACTTTCAGTCAATTTACCAACTGGTAATTTGGAACTATTTTGGGAAAGTCAGGATGGATGTTTTATATCGGATTCCTTGCTTCAAAATGTAGAAGTAAACTGCCCAGGTGAATACACAGTTGTTGTGAAAAATTTAGACAATCAATGTATTTCAACAGAAACTATTCAAGTTATCCCTCAGTTAAATTTTCCAATTGCTAATGCTGGAAATACAGATACCCTAAATTGTACGGGTGCAAACGCAATATTGGATGGTACAGGTTCTGATCAAGGAAGTAACTTTGAATACAACTGGAGTGGAAATAGTATTGTAAGTGGTCAAAATTCATTACAGCCCGAAATAGATCAAATTGGAGAATACATTCTTGAGGTTATTGATACCTCAAATGGCTGCATATCAATTGATACGGTGAATGTGGTACCCGACACAATTGCGCCTTTGGCGAATGCTGGAGTCGATTTAGAATTAGACTGCAGAGCAGACACCTTGCAGCTAAATGGAACACTTTCATCAATTACGAACGATTACAATTGGGCAACGAATGGAGGAAGATTTGTTTCAGGACAATCTACTTTACAACCAGAAATTGATAGACCAGGAACTTATATTCTTGAAGTTACTGATTCAAATAATGGCTGTACTGCCGTTGACTCCGTTGAGGTAGAAAGCCTTGATGATTTGCCGTTTGTGGATTTTGGTGGAACCGTTTCAACAGAAGTCGATTGTCGAAATGAAAACATTGTTTTGAATGGAGAAAACTCCACCCCCCAAGGTGGACTAATCTATAGATGGGCGACTACTCAAGGTAGTATTGCTTCCAACCCAATAGATGCCTCCGTAACGGTTAGTGAAGGAGGATGGTACGTGCTGACCATCGAAAGAACGGATAATGGATGTATTCTTACAGATTCTATTTTTGTCATTGAAAATAAAATATTTCCTGCTATTTCTACTGCATTGCCCACTTCCATAAATTGTGATTCTACAGAAGTTTTTTTGGAAGCATTTGTGTCCGATACTCTTCAAAATTATGATGTGGGTTGGAGCACTCAATTTGGAAATTTTACGCAGGGAACAGATACGCTTACTACTTGGGTGGATGAACCTGGGCGTTATTTAGTTTCAGTGATAGACGTTGACAATGGCTGCAAAACCGAAACTTCAGTCTTAGTAGAAGCAGATACTTTAGCACCGATTGCATCAGCGGAAGTTTCTGGATTCTTGGATTGTTTTATTACGAATGTGGAGTTAGATGGAAGTGGATCTTCTACTGATTCAACGGTTGTTTATCAATGGTTTACAAATGGAGTAGGAAATATTTCAAATCCTAATTCCTTGTTTCCGACGGTAGATGCAATTGGAAAATACTTCTTAGAAGTTAGGGATAATCGTAATGGGTGTATTTCAACTGATTCAGTTGTGGTCAGCGAAGAGGCGGCAGGTATTCAAAATTTTCAAATAAATACAGAAGATATTACGTGCTATGAATTTAGTGACGGTGCGATTAGAATTGATTCTATTGAGGGAGGAACACCTCCTTTTTTATATTCAATAAATGGTGGTTCTTTTGGGAATTTTGGACAATTTGCTGGCCTTGAAGCAGGTGAATACGAAGTCTTAATTCAAGATGCAGCGGGGTGCGAATCGGACACAACAATTATTTTAAATAGCGGTCTTGATTTATTGATTGATTTAGGGCCAGATCAAACTATTCAGGTGGGAGATTCACTGGAATTGGAAGCTTTGCTTAATATTCCTTTTTCAAGAATAGGGGATATTTCATGGAATCAATCGTTGGATTCTTCATGTAATAATTGTTTGACTCAAATGGTCAGCCCATTCATTTCAACAGAGTTTATTATTACTGTTGCTGATTCAAATGGCTGTGTCTCCTCCGATGATATTTTTATCAATGTTCTTCAAGATCGACCCGTTTATTTTCCTTCTGCTTTTTCTCCAAATGGAGATGGCAATAATGATTTATTTATCATTTATGGAAATGAAAATATTTCAGCAATTCACTCATTTTTGATTTTTGACCGTTGGGGAAATATTGTTCACTCAGCAGAAGGAGTTGAACCGAATAATCCAAAATTTGGTTGGGATGGAAAATTCAACAATAAAGAAATGAATGGGGGAGTGTACGTCTATTTTGCAAAAATTGAATTTCCTGATGGAAAAGTGGAAGTGTTTTCTGGGGATGTGACGCTGTATCGGTAACTAAGCCTTACCAAGTGTAAAACCAAAGGTAGTTCCGACTCCTTTTGAACTTCTTACGTTTATCGTTTGCTTGTGCGCTTCTATGATATGCTTCACAATTGAAAGGCCGAGTCCAGAACCTCCTTGCTCACGAGAGCGGTGTTTATCAACTCTATAAAATCTTTCAAAAAGGCGAGGTAGGTGTTTAGTGTCAATACCAATACCATCATCTGTGACCTCAATCAAGATGTTTTTATCCATGTTGTAAAAACCAATCTTTGTATAACCTTTTTTCGCTCCATACTTTATCGAATTGGTTACCAGATTCATCAATACCTGCCGAATACTTTCGCGGTCTGCTCTAACTTTAAAACTATTTTGAGCATCATTTTTAAACACCAAAGAAACTTTCTTTTCTTTAGCTCTTATTTCCAAATCTTCAAAAACTTCTTCTACCAATTCTTTTATATCAAAATCTTGAAAATCCAGAATTATTTTTCCTGATTCTAATCTCGAAATAGCTTCTAAGTCTTCAATAATTGTGGCTAATCGTTCAGCGTTTTTAGCAGCCCTTCCAAGGAAATTATCTCTGATTTTTGGTTCCTCAGCAGCACCTTCAAGCAAGGTGTCTAAGTATCCTTGAATATTAAAAATTGGTGTTTTTAATTCATGAGAAATGTCTCCTAAAAATTTACGACGATATTGTTCATAGCCTTCAAATCTATTAAATTCTTCATCTCGTTTATCAGACCACAATTCGACTTCTCTTTCTACCTTACCAAAAACATCTGTATTCAAATCAACTCCTTTTCCCTTTTCGACGGAAGTCAATTTCTTTTCATAGATATTTTTATAAATAATGCGTACTTTATTGACAATGAATTCTTTAAGGAAGTATTGGCCAGCAAAATATCCAATAGCTAAAATAGAAATAGGAAAAATAGTAAGAAAACCACGAGTAACTTGTAATCGACCACCAAAGTTGAGCGCAAGCAAAAACACAGCGACAATGACCGCTATTGTAAAGCTCCAATAAAACGCTATTTGATTTGGCGTGAGGTTTTTTCCCATACCGTAATTTTGTTGTTGCAATTTAATTAAGGAAGGAGTATTTAAAACTCGAATTTATAACCAATTCCTTTCATGGTTTTGATGTAGTGGTCACCAATTTTTTCACGCAATTTTCGAATATGAACATCAATAGTTCTATTTCCTACGATGACATCAGTACCCCAAACCTTATTGAAAATTTCTTCTCGGGTAAAAACCTTCCCCGGTTTGCTTGCTAACAAAGTTAACAATTCAAATTCTTTCTTGGCTAATTCTACTTTTTTCTCTCCGACAATGACGCTTACTTCTTCTTGATTAATTACGAGGCTTCCAAAATTCATTTCTGAAGCGCTTTCATCTCCGGTTCTGCCAGATCTTCTTAGTAGGGCTTTGATCCGACTTACCAAAACTCTTGGACGAATTGGTTTGGTAATATAATCATCACCACCAACATCAAGTGCGGCTATCTGAGAGTAATCTTCTTCACGCGCAGTTAAAAAGGCAATCAGGGTATCTTTAAAAACCTTATTATTTCTTAAAACTCTACAAACCTCCACGCCATCCATTTCGGGCATCATGATGTCAAGAATGATTAAATCTGGGAGACTTTCTTCTGCCTTTTTTATGCCCTCCTGACCATTCATTGCTGCCACTACATTGTAACCCTCTTTTTCTAAATTGAATTTAAGGATTTCAATAATATCCGGTTCGTCATCGACAATCAGGATTGTTGTTTTTTTCATTTTTTATTTTTGTTTCGCCAAAGGTATAGCAATTGTTCAAATTGGGTTTTATGAAACTATACTTAAAGTTTTTTAACCCTTGAATCGGTCGTTTGTTGCTTATGCTTTTGGATAGTGGTCATCCCATTTTTTTTCTTTTGGCGTATCTAACAGTCCAACAGATTTTGCAACAACCATAGAAACGGTAGCATCACTGGTAACGTTTGCAACGGTTCGACACATATCAAGTGGTCGGTCAATTGGAATAATCAACGCAATTCCAGCTGCCGGAATGCCTGCTTGTTCTAAAACAATAATTAGCATAACGATACCCGCACTTGGAACCGCTGCTGTTCCTATTGAGGCCAAAGTTGCAGTCATAATGATGCCCAACTGTTGAGCAAGCGATAAATCTAACCCCAACGCTTGGGCAACAAAAACTGCTGCCACAGATTGATATAAACTTGTTCCATCCATGTTTATGGTTGCGCCAATTGGAAGTACAAAACTGGCAACTTCTTCATCCACACCAAGATGCTCTTGGGTTCTTTCCATTGTAACTGGAAGGGTAGCTGCACTCGAAGAGGTCGAAAAGGCTAATAATTGAGCCGGAGAAATTCCATTGAAAAATTCTTTATATCCTTTTCCAGTTACTACCCGCACTACGGTTGGGTAGAAAACAAAAATCATAATTCCTAAACCAGCCAAAACCGTCAAAGCATATCCAATTAATGCGATAAATAAATCCATGCTCGGTGACTCCACAATTAAGGTTGCCATCAATGCGAAAACTGCATACGGAGCGGTTAACATGATGATGTCAATCATTTTTAAAACCACCTCATTTAAGCCATCAAAAAAGTCGAGGACGGGCTTTGCCTTTTTTTCTGGGATAAGTATCAATCCAATTCCAAAGAAAATAACGAAGAAGATGATTTGAAGCATATTCTTGTTAGAAGTAGCTGCGGCAAAAATATTACTTGGAACTAAATCAATTAGTGGTTGGAGTGGCCCCATTCCTTTTTGCTGATTGGCTAAATCAATCTTACTCGTTGCCGAGTCAGAGTACTCGGCCATCAGTAAATCACGTGTCTCATCAGAAACCAAATCACCTGGATTGACAATATTTACTAATAATAAGCCCAAAGTAACAGCAAGAAAAGTGGTCATTAAATAAATGCCAATTGTCCGTCCTCCCATTTTTGAAAGTTTGGAAATATCTTTCAATTCTCCAATCCCTTTTATTAGAGAGGCAACAATAAGGGGCAGGGCGATTAGCTTTAATGAATTGATGAAAATTGTACCAAAAGGTTTGATATAATCCTTCACAAACTCACCAAAATTCATTGAAGCTGCGAGGATGCCGAATGCTATACCAGCAATCAAACCGATTATGATTTTCCAATGCAAGGGTAGGTTTCTCATTAAAGTTGATTTTTGTTTCGGTGCAAAATAGGGTTTTGTTTAGGATTGAAAAAATGAACTAAAGATATACGTATTTTTTTAATTATAAATTTTACTCATTTGTAAAATTCTCACCATTTTATTTTAGATTTTAAATGCTCAATACTCATTTTTTTTCCTGTTATAGAAATATCTTTCCAAGGACAAGCAAAACCTATTTTATAAGTTTACTTTTGTATTTTTTTACGAAAAAATGAAACAACAATCGATAAAGGTTGTCTAAGATTGTAGGATTACAAATTAAACCAATCAAAAAAATATTTGTATGGATTTTTTCCTTAATGAAGAACAATTGATGATTCAAAGCGCTGCAAGAGATTTTGCACAAAACGAATTGTTGCCTGGGGCAATAGAAAGAGATAGAGATAAAAAACACCCAACAGAGCAGATCAAGGCGATGGGAGATTTAGGATTTATGGGAATGTTGGTGAAACCTGAATATGGTGGAACAGGCATGGATACACTTTCCTATGTTTTGGCGATGGAGGAGATTTCAAAAATTGACAACTCTTGTTCGGTTTGTATGTCTGTTCAAAATTCTTTGGTTTCATCAGGAATCCAAGCTTATGCTTCTGAAGAATTGAAACATAAATATTTGCCAAAATTATCGAGTGGTGAAATGATTGGCGCGTTCTGTCTTTCTGAGCCAGAAGCAGGTAGTGATGCAACCA
>CALDSS010000053.1 GCA_937924495.1 uncultured Saprospiraceae bacterium | reverse complement strand
AAATGGAAAAATTGTCAAAAAGAAAAACAATGATTTTTTCATATTGAAATTATGTAGCACAGGCATCCTTGCCTGTGAGATGCCAAGCAAAACCACCAAATTATAAATTTTAAAAAATCAAAAAAATAGAAATCCCGCTCGGGCTCGCACAGGCAGGGATGCCTGTGCTACTTTTTTTTCATTGTCATCACCTCGCTCCCCTGCCCCATGCAGGAACAATACCAGCGGATATTCTTTCGAGCTATCATACCCTTCTGGGAAGAGAATTCAATAGGGTAAAGCCTTTCCTTTTGAGGTAAAAATTTCTTTTTTGAAAAGGAAACGGTCTTGTGCTAAAAGCAAAAATGGAAGAATTGCTAAAAAAATAAAAGTGATTTTTTCATATTGAAATTATGTAGCACAGGCATCCTTGCCTGTGAGATGCCAAGCAAAACCACCAAATTACAAATTTTCAAAAATCAAAAAAATAGAAATACCGCTCGGGCTCGCACAGGCAGGGATGCCTGTGCTACTTTTCTTTCATTGTCATCGCCTCGCTCCCCTGCCCCATGCAGAAACAACACCAGCGGATATTCTTTCGAACTATCATACCCTTCTGGGAAGAGAATTCAATACGGTAAGGTCTTTCCTTTTGAGGTAAAAATTTCTTTTTTGAAAAGGGAATGGTCTTGTGCGAAAAGCAAAAATGGAAAAATTGTCAAAAAGAAAAACAATGATTTTTTCATATTGAAATTATGTAGCACAGGCATCCTTGCCTGTGATTGCCAAGCAAAACCACCAAATTATAAATTTTAAAAAATCAAAAAAATAGAAATACCGCTCGGGCTCGCACAGGCAGGGATGCCTGTGCTACTTTTTTTTCATTGTCATCGCCTCGCTCCCCTGCCCCATGCAGAAACACCAGCGGATATTCCTTAGAGCTATCATACCCTTCTGGGAAAAGAATTCGAAAGAGTAAGGTCTTTCCTTTTGAGGTAAAAATTTCTCTTTTGAAAAGGAAACGGTCTTGTCCTAAAAACAAAAATGGAAGAATTGCTAAAAAAAATAGAAGTGATTTTTTCATATTGAAATTATGTAGCACAGGCATCCTTGCCTGTGATTGCCAAGCAAAACCACAAAATTATAAATTTTAAAAAATCAAAAAAATAGAAATACCGCTCGGGCTCGCACAGGCAGGGATGCCTGTGCTACTCTTGATTCGCAAATTTTTGAAGGCTTTGTTTATTAATCACCGCCGCCATTAAATCAGGAAAAGCATCGGGCGTACAAGCAAAGGATGGAATATCCATGGAGGCAAATTGATTGGCCATTCGCCTATCGTAAGAAGGAGCACCTTCGTCATTCAAGGCCAACAAAGTCACGAATTGAACGCCTGTGGCTTTGATTGATGCAGCACGTCGTATCAACTCTCGTTCGCTGCCTCCTTCATATAAATCAGTGACCAAGACCAAAATGGTATCGCTCGGAGAGATGATTAATTTTTCGGCGTAAGCCAATGCTTTATTGATGTCTGTGCCGCCGCCAAGTTGTGTTCCAAAAAGTAAATCAACTGGGTCATGCAACTGATCCGTAAAGTCTACCACTTCAGTATCAAAAACAATCAAACTCGTTTTTACGGATTTTAAAGAAGAAAGAATACTTCCGAAAATAGCACCGTATACCACCGAAGTCGCCATCGAACCCGACTGATCGAGCGCTAAAACCACATGCTTGAGTGCCTGCCCTTTTCGACCGTAGCCATATAAATTTTCTGGAATGATGGTTTTATATTCAGGTTGATAATGTTTGAGATTGGCTCGAATTGTTTTGTTCCAATCTATCTCATTCATTTTTGGTCGGCGATTTCTGACCTCCCGTTTTAGTGCCCCAACGATGGCTTCACGCATCGGATTTTTGAGTTTCTTTTCTAATTTTTCAACAACTTTTTTGACAACCAATCGAGCAGTTTCGCGGGTGCGATCGGGCATGGCTTTGTTGAGTGTGAGCAATGTTGCCGTGAGTTGCATGTCTGGCTCAACTGACTCGAGCAACTCAGGTTCGAGTAACATCTGAGTAAGATTAAGCCGCTCCAATGCATCTTTTTGAATGACTTGCACGACTTCCGTCGGAAAGTATTTTCGAATATCACCCAACCAACGATTGATGTTTGGAGAAGAACTTCCCAAGCCTCCTTTTCGCTCCGAATCATAAACGGCCGCAAGAGTTTTGTCCATCCCCTGCATTTCTGTTTTGAGTTGGACATCTCCTTTTTTATCGGCTTTGTCACCGAGGATTAGCCGCCATTTTTCAAGTTTTTCTTGCATTGGAAAGGATTATTCGAGGTCTTGTTTATTTTTGATCCCAAACTCAAAAGTATGAAAATTCGACTGTTGCTTTTATTTTCACTCACCTTGCTTATTACATTTTATGGGTGTCTCAAAAATAAAGAAATACCAACGAACCTCAAAAACAGTGAAGAACACACCAAAAATTTAAAAGCATTGAATATACCTAATATGGTAGTAGGTATTAAATATGATTTCTTTAACAAAAGAGATACTATATTACTTGAAAAGGAATATTCCAATAAATATTTATCAGCCGAAAGAAAGAAACTACTTGAAAACTCTCTTGACATCATAAGGATGCTTAAAAAGTATGGGAAAAATGACAATCCGATTCGAAAACAGACTTTTTATTTTAATAAAGACTCTTTGGCAATTGTGTATGAAAATTCTGAAAATAAAACCTTCTCATTGATTAAAACCAAAAAAGATTCAATCTTTCATTATTGGACAAAAGAATCCAGAAAATTTTATCATAAAAGAAATGTTACTTCTAAATCACTAACAAACACCATAGATTCACTTCGAGTTGTGGAAATTGAAGAGCTTCAAAATGACAGAAAAAATATTCTTGGATTTAATTGTTACAAAGTTCGAATTGTTGTCAGATTTAATTCACCAATATTCAATGGAGAAGATTTTGAAACATTTGATGTTTATTTAACGGATGAAATTGAGGATTTTCCTCCGCATTTAATTTATGCTGGAAGAGTTTTTCAAGTCGCATATTTTCCGAAAATTAAAGGCTGTGCTTTGGAAATAATTAGAAGCGGCAATGAGACACCTCACTTATACTCTATTATTAGGGCAACTGAGATTGTAAATAATGATTCAACCATTTTTGAAATCCCTGATAGTTTAAGGTCTGCTGTAAGATTTTATAATACTATACATGAAGAAGGGGATTATTTCGAAGCACACGTCTTGCTCGACTCCCTTGAATGTCATGGAATCTATTGATTCACCAAAACCTCCTCCAACGCCCCCATCAATGCCTTCACATCCGCCTCCGTATTATAAACATTCGGTGCAATACGAATCGAACT
>CALDSS010000052.1 GCA_937924495.1 uncultured Saprospiraceae bacterium | reverse complement strand
GGCCTCTCTGGTCAGATGATGGCTTTGGAATTGCGTAAAATTCTGGGCGAGCAACAGCGGGTGTTGATTATAGACAAGGATGCTAAAAATCAGAATGATCGGACTTGGAGTTATTGGTCCACGGATAGGAAGTTTACGGCTATTTTAGCACGAAAAATTTGGGATAAAATTGAGGTAAAAGGCACCGACTTTCATGAGAAACTAAGCATAGATCCTTATCACTATGCCACGATCCGAGGCATTGATTTTTACAATTTTACAAAAAACGAAATAGAAAAGGATAGTCGTTTTGAATGGATTCAGGCTGAAATCATGGAAACGAATGACGAGGGATTTGTCAAAACCACTGACGGGAAAACATATCATGGAAATCTAATTTTTAAAAGTTATTTCGAGGCTAACAAATTGAAGATTCCGACGGAAAACTATTCTGTTTTGTATCAACAATTTAAAGGCTGGTTTGTCAAAACGGATCAACCGATTTTTGATGAAAACACCGTGACGTTCATGGATTTTACAACGTTAGAAAATACCCATGAAACGCGTTTTTTCTACATCCTTCCTTTTTCCAAAAATGAGGCACTCGTAGAATATACTGCCTTTACGGCGAATATGCTTCCTGAAGCAATTTTCGACCAACACCTCGAATGGTATTTCAAAGAAAAACTGCCTGCCACCGATTATAAAATTGAAGAAAAAGAATTTGATTTTATTCCGATGACGGATTTTCCTTTTCCTAATAAAATAAATGGAAAAGTGGTGAATATTGGAACAACGGCCGCCTTTGTCAAAGCTTCGACGGGCTATTGTTTTACGCGCACGCAGCACATAACGGAACGGATTGTTCACGCTCTGAAACACAACGGAAAAATTGTTGAATCAGACCTGACTTCTCCTTACTATTTTCGCTTATTTGACAGCGCGATGTTGGAGGTGACTGGTAAAGGAATTGTTCCAGGTGAGCGATTTTTTATCTCCCTTTTTAAAAAATTACCCCCAGAATTTTTATTCCGTTTTTTGGATGAGAAAGCTTCATTTTTTGAAATAATTAGAACCATGTTTTCTGCTCCTGATAAAGGTAAATTGATAATTGCTACGCTATCAAAAATGAGGGTTGGTAGAAAAATTTAAGGAAAAAGCTATATTTGAAATAAGTTGGACTGAAAACCAATACTCAAACACTAGCCACATGGGAGAACAAGTACTACAGGAAGAACAAACGACCTATCAAAAACCAGATTGGCTCGAACGCCTCGAACAGGAAAGCTGGCAGGCAGAGTTGATTATTTCAGGTTTGGCGCTCTATGGACTTTTTATGGTGCCGCCTTACATCAATAGCATTGGAGATTATTTAATAAAAAATCTTTCACCAGATGAATATTTCTTAGGCAATATGCTCATGGTGATGGCTTTTCTTGGAATTTCTATTTTATGTGGTTTTTTCTTGATTCATTTTGTTTTACGTTCGTTTTGGATTGGATTGATTGGACTCAACTCCATTCATCCTCATGGTTATGGCAATGAAAGTGGATTTTATTCAACCTATTTTATTAAAAAGTTTGCAAAAGAATTGCCCCCTGTATTAGAAACTATAAAAAAGTTAGATCAGATCTGCAGCCCTATGTTTGCCAGTGCTTTTATGGTTTCGATGATCTATGCATCTTTCTTTTTGGTTTTTTCTATTGCGATGCTCATTTCGAGATTTTTGGTTGAGTTTGGACTAAGCTGGTTGAGCATGCTTCCTTTTTTTATTTTAGGAGCCTATTTCGTGATCATGGTAATCATCATGACGATAGCAGGAAATAAGCGGTTTCATGAGAATGAAAGAATTCAAGATATTTATGTCAAGGCCTCAAAGTATGGTGGCTACTTAATGGGTACTGTCTTTTATGTTCCTATCAATCAGATTTCACTTACCTTTTTTTCAAATCAAAAAACAAAAACTGAAGGACTTGGGGTAACAATGATTTTTATGTTTGTTTGTTTTGTGCTCTATGTCAATTTTATAGATGCCTCAAATATAGAGGCATTGGTTATTGGAGAAATTTCACAAGATGAAGAAGTACAGTCTATGCGTATGGAAAATAGTTATTACGAAAACACCTTGAATACTGATTTAGAAATATTAAACCCCGTCCTCCCGTCTGATCAGATCAAAGGAGCTTTCTTAAAAATATTTATTCCTGTTTTTGATCATGAAGAACAATATAGAGACAATTTTTGTGATGATTATCTTGATAATGAGGACATCCATTTTCGAAAAAATAGAAGTCTCAAAAGGAATCATAACATCGGATGTATGAAAAAGTACCATCAGATATTCGTGAATGATAGTCTCTATCAGGAAGATTTTATTCGGTTCCGTCATCCCAATAATCAAGAGTATGGCATTGTCACTTACCTTCCCACAAAGGCTTTTAAGTATGGTAGAAATGACCTACGTATTATGAAATTGAAAGAACCGGGAGGCGAAGCGTTTAGGAAAGATTTTATTCCATTTTGGTTTGCGCGCGAGTAAGGAGTTGAAAGAACTAATTAATCAACTGATTCACTCAGCCGGATGCCAAAACAACTTCTTAAAATTCACCACCTTAAAGTTTACGACTTCCACCCCTTCTGATTCCAACATTTCTTGCATAAAAGTGGGAGAGGGGAATGCGTTACGACCAGAGAGTTCGCCTTTTGAATTGAGGACACGGTGAGCAGGAATTTCATCCATCATGATCGAATTTTTCAAAGCAAAACCAACCATGCGAGCAGAGCCCAATGCCAAATAATCAGCAATTGCTCCATAGCTGGTCACTCGCCCAGGCGGTATCGTTCGCACCACTTCATGCACTTGTTCGATGTAATGTTTCTTTTGTAGAATCATAGGTAATCAAAATCAGGTCAATAGGCTTGTTCAAAAATAAAGTTTTTGAATTTGATTTTTAGAGGTTTGGAAATTTAGACCACAAAGTACCTTTTAAAGTTGGTCTAAAATTCTAAAAATCCAAATTTCAATCAAGACATTTATTTGAATTCGAATTTCAAAATATTGGAAAAAGTTATTTTTGAGCAATATTTAACTTGCCCTTGGGTTTTCTTTTGTGTTCCTTTTATGACTTTTGTGGTTCAATAAATAAGTATGAAATACCTAATCACATTTTGCTTGATCCTGTTTTCTTTGAGTTTGTTTGCTCAGGACATTGTATGGCTTTCGCCGAAAGAACATGACTTTGGGGAGTTTAAGCAATACGATTTGCAACAAGTAGATTTTCAATTTAAAAATAATACGGACGAACCTGTTGTCATAGATAATGTGCGACCCTCCTGTGGCTGCACCTCTCCCAATTGGTCGAGTGAACCAATCATGCCCGATTCTATTGGAGTAATCACCTTAGAATATGATGCCCGCAAGGTCGGATACTTTTATAAAAAAGCTAAAGTCTATTTTAGTAATCGTCGAAAAGGACATAAACTCTATGTGGAAGGAACGGTCGTCGATGAAATGTAGTCGTTTATCGATGATTCGTATTTGCTTAAAGAAAAACATAGACTAAAATCTGCCATTGGTCGAGTCCTTTCGGCCACTCATCTATGTTAAGGCGTTGGTAACACTTGTTAGGTGATTTTTTCAACTATATTTGCTTTTTTTAACAGTGGGCGGAAGACGATGGACGGCCGCTTCGCTGACGGAAAATCAAACATTTTGATTTTTATTTAAATTTTCATTTTTATTAATATGGGATTCTTAATTTTCTTGTTGGTATTTTACGTTTTAGTGAGTTTATCACTTTATAAAGTTTTTGAAAAGGCAGGGGTGGACCCCAAAAAAGCATTGATACCCGGTGTCAATTTCGCAGAGTGGTGTGAGTTGGTTGGGCAGAAGCGCTCTCATGCATGGTGGATGCTTTTTCCAATTGTCAACATTTTTATTTTCGCTGGTTTGGCAGTGGATCTGATGCGGTCATTTGGTAATTATGGTTTTTGGCAATCCGCTTTTTCGGTGGTGCTCAATCCAATATCCAACTGGTGGTTGGGTACAAACAAAGACCAGAAATACTTAGGGCCAACCTTGATTGCTGAAAAAGAATATGCAGATAAATTGGCCGCTGCTGCGGAAAGTGATAATGCACGGGAATACAAAAAATTAGCAGCTAATAATCCTTATCATAAATCACAAACCCGTGAGTGGGTAGAGGCCATCGTTTTCGCAGTATTTGCGGCGGCCTTCATTCGTATGTTTTTGATTGAGGCTTATGTGATTCCGACCTCTTCGATGGAAGGTTCATTGAATGTGGGAGATTATCTTTTTGTGAGTAAAGCACATTATGGTATTCGTACACCGAAGACCATTGCGATGCTTCCGCTTTTGCACAATCGAATTCCATTCATCAATCGTGAGTCTTACTTGCATAGTCCAAGCATGGATTTTAGACGCTTACCAGCGATTGAAACCATTGATAGAAATAGCCCCGTAGTTTTCAATTACCCAGAAGGAGATAGTGTTTATGTTTTTCCGGAAAGGACGTATAGTATTCATGACTATCGCAGAGGAGCAATTTCGAGGCAACGTGGGCAACAGATTAAAACGGGTAATGCAGACTTGGTGTGCCGACCAATTGATAAAAAAGATCACTACATCAAGCGATGTGTGGCAATTGCTGGAGATACCATTCAAATCAAAGATCGCCAATTATACATCAATGGGCAACCAGCGGAGAATCCAACGAATGTTCAATTTACCTACTTGGTAACTTTTCCATCTACCCTCAATACCAAAAAATTTAGTGACTGGGGAATCAGTCCTGAAGACATGGGCGATTATGGAAATGGAAATACAGCGGGGAATAATCCAGTAGGCGAAAGACACCGGTTATTGGTCTTGAACGAAGCGCAAAAAGAAAAAATCAAAAGCCTTGATCCCAACATTAAAATCATTCCGAATAAAAAGTATCTGATCAAAAATTTGCAACGGTCACAGGAGGCGTTGCAAGCGGCAGGGATTGGTCAAGAAAACTTCAGATATGCAACTTCTGAAACCAGTGCTTATTTTACCTTGACCCAAGACTTGGTCAATAAACTATATGAAGTGGATAGCACAATTGTGGTACGTCCAATGGATGATTCGGAGCGATTGTTCCCACACGATCCAGCCAATTTTAAAAATCAGACTGTCGATGATTTTGGCCCAATTTGGATTCCTAAAAAAGGTGCAACCGTTTCCATTTCTCCCAAAAATATTGCACTCTACAAACGTATCATTTCTATTTATGAAGACAATGATTTGAGCATCGCAAATGGGAAAATCATGATCAACGGAAAAGAGGCGACTGAATATACTTTCCAACAAAATTACTATTGGATGATGGGAGATAATCGCCACAACTCCGAAGATTCTCGTGTATGGGGTTTTGTGCCTTTTGATCATGTGGTGGGTAAGCCGCTCTTCATTTGGTTCTCGACCAAGGAGGGGAATATGACCAAAGGAATTAACTGGGATCGAATTTTTACTTCTGCGGATAAGCGATAAATTGTAGCACAGGCATCTTGCCTGTGTCAGCGGTTTTTATTAATAGCGAATGCCGAAATCAAGTTATTGATTTCGGCATTCGCTGAAGTTGTTTAAGAATTCAGGATTAAATTTGCCGCTTGTAGCCAATCAATGAGTTTTTAAACAACTTCGATATTAAGTTTCCCAATTCCTACCAATACGGATAATCCTCCTTATCCTTTAACTCGACTCTAATGAATTGCTTGAGCATAAAAGTCATATCTGCTTGAGTGGTATGATAATGCGTATGCTCAAATTGTAGCATGTTTATATCAAAAATCCAGTCTTGAAAGACTTCGATTTGAAAGATTCCTTCTGAGTTGGTCTTGACTTGGATATGTGGTTTGGATAGTGTTTTTACGACGCAATTTTTTATGGGCTCACCTGTTTTTTCGTCAACGACTTGACCTTGCAATTTGACTTTGGGATATTTTATTGTTTCTGTTGGAATAGAATCATTTTGAATCATGGTTGGCTGAGCTTCAATAGATGAAGTCAGTAAAAGTGAATAGGATAGAACCGAAAGGATGACAATAGTTTTTGAATGTTTTAGCCAATTTTCTTTCAAACTCTTTGGGTTAAGTACCATGCTTAATTCGTTTTATAGATTTTGGGAGTCTATACTTCAGTGAACTTGGGATAAAGCTTAGCTCACAAGAGGGTTAAATTAGTTAATTGAGTTGATTAAGTTAATTGAGAAACCCTTTCTACTTAAAATTTCTGAATTATTCTTTGACGTTTTTATCTTCTCAGGCGGTGACTTTCCGTCACCTCCCGAGTTTGTCAAACTATTATGTGCTGATAATCAGGCGGTTAAGTTGGCTTTAATCTCAAGTTCACGTTAATTTATTAAACTTCCCTCTTAGAAAATCACTGCTTATATCCAAACCCCTTCAACAATCGATCATCATTGCGCCAGCCTTCTTTTACTTTTACAAAAAGCTCCAAAAAGACTTTTGATTCCAAAAATTTCTCAATGGATTTGCGCGATTCCATGCCTAATCTTTTGATAGCAGAACCGCCTTTCCCAATGATGATAGATTTCTGCGTTTTTCGATTGGCGTAAATAGTGGCTTCAATTCTGATGAGGTTTTCGCCTTTGTTGGTTTTTGTTTCTTTAAAACTCTCCACCATCACCTCGCAAGAGTAGGGGATTTCTTGGTGATACTGCTCCAATAATTTTTCACGAATAATTTCACTGACAAAAAAACGCTCTGGTTTATCTGTGAATTGATCTTTCGGATAATAGACGGGCCCCTCTGGCGTGTATTTTAAAACCAGTTCAAAAAGTTTATCCGTATTCAATTTATGAAGGGCAGAAATCGGAATCACTTCTTTGAATTCGAAGCGGTCATTCCAATATTTTATTTTTTGTAAAACTTCCTCAGGTTTGGCAGTATCCGTTTTATTGATTACTAAAAAAACAGGGACTTTCGCTTTTTTTAAACTTAAAAAAAGTGGATGGTCATCTGGATATTCTTCCTCCATTTCGGTCATAAACAAAAGAATGTCTCCGTCCTGAAAAGTCGTTTGGACAAAGGCATTCATGTGCTCCTGCATTTTATAACGAGGATCATCAATGAAGCCTGGTGTATCCGAAAAAACAACCTGATAATCATCTCCACTCACAATACCAATAATACGATGCCGCGTCGTCTGTGGTTTGTTGGTGATGATGGACATGCGTTCACCCACCAACGCATTCATGAGTGTTGATTTGCCCACGTTGGGTTTTCCGATAATGTTTACGAAACCTGATTTATGCATTTAAGAAATTAAAATCTGTGACGATTTGATTATTTATGACAAATAGAAGTTATCTGATTTTAACCCAAAATGGGTGGAATGATTGTTTGACTGTTAAATTGTTTGATTGTTATTTTCACCTTTTAGTGCAGGACAGAAGATAGGTTTACTAAACTTCGCCCTAAAAATTAAAGGCTTGATTTTAAAAGATTGATATCGGGAGTTACTTAAAAATCAAGTTTAGTAAACCTCCGATTCT
>CALDSS010000051.1 GCA_937924495.1 uncultured Saprospiraceae bacterium | reverse complement strand
ATTTTTTCAAAATTGGTGGAACACTCACAGCACCCGTTCCATGTATCGGAGAGAAAACAACTTTCAAATCTTTCTGACGCTGAATCGCTTCTTTTGAAATTGACAACTTCGCCAATTCATCATAATATTTATCATCAACCGCATCGCCAATCATTTCAATATTAAAATCTTTTTTATCGAAATTAATATCTGAAACGGATTTTATTTTTCTAACCTCTGCCAAAACTGCTACATCCTCTGGCGAAACCAATTGACCACCGTCGTAACCGTAAGCTTTGTAGCCATTGTACTCTTTCGGATTGTGAGAAGCCGTTAACATCACGCCTCCATGACATCCAAAATGACGAATCGCAAAGGACAACTCAGGCGTTGGTCGCATTCCATCAAAAAGGTAAACGTAAATACCATTCGCTGAAAAAATCTCTGCCGTCATGCGTGCAAAAAGTGCTGAGTTGTTTCGACTATCATGAGCGATAGCGACTTTTATTTGTTGCCCGTCGTAGGTTTTATTTAGGTAATTACTGAAACCTTGCGTAGCAGTTCCTAAAGTATATTTATTGACGCGATTAGAACCTGCACCCATTTTGCCACGAAGGCCTCCGGTACCAAATTCCAAATCTTTATAAAAGGCATCGGTCAAAGCAGTTTCATTGCCTGCATCTACTAATGCTTTAATTTCTGCTTTCGTAGCTTCGTCATATTCTCCATTCAACCATTCATTTACTTTTTGCTGAACAGTTGAATCCAATGTTAGTGTGGCCATTTTCCTTGCGTTATTTATTTAAAAATGAAGTACAAAAATATTGTATTCTGAAGAAAGATGCTTACCCTTTTACTATACCTTTCAACATGGGGACAAATTTGAATTGGTGAAAAACTTCCTCTTCAAATTCATCTTTTGAAAGGCGTACAATTTTATACATCCGTTGAGCAGTTGTTCCGACTGGAACTACTAATATACCGCCAATTTTTAGCTGAGTTTTTAGGTTTTTTGGAATAGCATCTGCACCTGCGGTTACAATTATTTTATCAAAAGGCGCAAATTCTGGCAATCCTTTCCAACCATCACCTAATCGACAGCGCACATTTCCCAAATTCATTTTGTTTAAAATGGCTTTTGCCTTTTTATGGAGGGACTCATGTCTTTCAATTGAAAAAACACGTGCCTCAAGCAGTGCTAAGACTGCGGCCTGATAACCTGAGCCAGTTCCGATTTCCAAAACCTTCTCTTTTGGTTTTACATTCAATAATTGCGTCTGATAGGCAACAGTGAATGGTTGAGAAATGGTTTGCTGCGAACCAATTTGGAAAGGCTTGTCTTCATAAGCCATTTCTTCAAAAGCCTTTTCCAGAAAGAAATGACGAGGCAGTTGTTCCATTGCAGAAAGGATGCGCTCATCCTTGATTCCTTTTTCAGCAAGTGAGTCAATTAGTTTTCGGCGCATACCTTTGTGACGATAGGTATCCGCTGGTAGATTATTAGAAAAATGAAATGTCATTGAAATTTTTGAGTTGGTAAAAAAATTACCTCTTGTTTGCTTGCTGGAAAAATTGCTGCAAGATACGGTTGTTTATAGGTTAATTCCTCAACTTTACACTATGAGCAGGAAAAGAATTTTATGGGCTGCGTTTTTATTCCTTTCGATTGGGGTGTTTGTTCTGATAACATTCTTCTTTTATTTGGAAAACGAAAAACTCAAAGCACAAATCGAAATCCAATCCACTCAACTGAAAGAAAAAAGAAACTCAATCGTCGTTTCCCAAAACGCAGCTTTGATGGGTCTGATGGAAAATATTTTTCTACAAGTTGATAAAGAACTAAAGCAGAGTTCTGCTCGAACACTTTCAACTGAAACCATTTCAAGAATTACAGCTTTGAGTAGTGCCTTTGAGCCGCTTGAGTTTAGCCCTGAACGTGGACAGCTACTTCTGACGTTGGCACTCAAAAAGATGGATACGCTGTCCTGGTGTCAAATTTTAGAAAATACAGATTTCTCAGGTGCAGATTTGGAAGGATTGGATTTGGATAATATGAGTTTTAAATATGGAAACTTGAGTGGTGCGAATTTTAAAAAGGCAAAACTAATGGGCGCGAATTTTTCAGGTGCAGATTTAAGTGCCGCGAATTTCTGGGGTGCAAATTTAAATGAGTCCATCTTTACAAAAACCAATTTGAAACGCGCCAATATGGGCTGGGTGGCATGGAATAATTCGAGTGTAAGAAATTCAAGATTAGATGGAGCGCTTTTAAATGACTCGAAATTGAGAAATACAGATTTTACAAAAAGTGTATTGAAGTGGAGTGATATGACTGGGGCAATTCTGAAGAATGCTCAATTTGAAAAGGTTGATTTTTTAGGAGCTAATTTGGAAAAAGCAAATTTAGAAGGAACTGTTCTCCAAGAAGCTAATTTGGCTCGGGTAAATTTTAAAGAGGCCAACTTAACTGAAGTGGATTTGAAAAACGCTATTACGAATCGTAAGGCTTGGCTGAAAAATTTGAGTGATACGAGGGCAATCGGGGCAGAAGATCTTAATGAGAAATACAAAATAGTAGATGATGCTAAAGCACTATACAAGCTAAGAATCATAAAAATTGAGGAGTGATTTATTGTTCCCCCAAAACCTTTTTCAACTTAAAAGAAAACTTTCTTACCACATCATCATTTGGTCTAAAAGGTTTAAAACCTATCTGAAATGACCAACAATAATATCGCTGTATTTCATTGAGGAAAAGAGCAAGAAATTCTTCAGTCCATTTAGTTTTAGAAGTAATGTTATGTTTTTCTTGAAGTTCTTTTCCTAATTCTTGTCCCCATTCATTATTGATCATGTCAACATAATTATCTACTGGTCCAGTTTTCAAATCTGTCAATTGTTTTTCTGTAAAACTTCCGTGAGTCAATTCAGGTAGATTTTTGCGTTCATGTGCATCAGCAACCAAATCAGCTACTCTTTCAGAAAAAAGAGCTGTCATGAAAACTTGAGCTGTAATATGATTTATGGTATTGAAATAACCTTTGTCGGAAGCAAGATCTATTGAGTCTAAATGTGCTAAATCATCTTCTTCTATGTTTTTTAGTATATGTTGAGAAAGGTCATAAAAAGCAGGATCTCCCTCTCCAAACCAATCAGGCTTTCGCCTCGCCAAAGTGGATACAGCCTTCAATTCATTTTTTTTGTAAACTGAAAATGGAGAATTAAATAACAGCTTCAATCGCTCTAAAAAACCACCATCTCTTGCTGCTTCAAAATCCTTTTCACTGACACCTTCCTTCAGTAAACTGATTACTTCTTTTCCGTTGCTTTTATGTTTTAAAAAGGCAGCGGTGCCGCCTGTAGGAGTGGTGATGTATTTGATATCAACAACTTTTCTTAGTTCATCCAACGAGTTGAATCGGGTTGAAACCAATGCACCTCTGACTTCTAATTTTTCTATAGCATCTATTTCGTTCTGACCATTTGCAATCGATACATTTAAACCAATTGCAAAAAAAGAAACCAACACCGTCAGGTTGAAAATTTTCATTAGTTGAGCTTCAGAATCGCTTCTTTATTTTCAATTTTAGCTTTTTCAGTTTTATATAAAATGTAGTGCTTCTCCTTTTTTTCTCCTTCAATTTTCAAAGAGGAAATATTTAAATTTTGAACATCATCGAAAACTATTGGTGGTCGATAGTCCGGTTCTGCACAATTTAATTTTATATTTTTCATGGTGAGTCCATCTACATGTCGCACGTAAAAACCCCACGCAGGCAGTTCTCTAAACATAGAAAACTCAGGGTAGTGATTGATGTTTTCTGGAACTCGATCAAGGTCAGAAATTGGTCTATACGCCAACCCGTCATTTCCTTTGCCAGGATAATTGATTTCGATGTTTTCTAAAGTGACATTTTCAACTTTATAACCTGGGATGCCAACAATAGAGGAAGGAAATGTATTGTGGAAAAATGGCAAAGCTGGGCCACGAATTTCATATTTATAATCGGGTCGTTCATAAGCGACATCTACTTTTATGTTTTTTAAGGTAACATTTTTTAGTGTTCCTACATCGCCTTTTTTATTTCGTTTTCCGAGACGAATGAAAATGGCATTGCCCGTATTGGTCGCTTCGATATTTTCAACCAACACATTTTCCAAGACTCCTCCATCTACCGATTCGATGGCAATCGCCGAACGAAAAGTATCGTAAACTTTAATGTTTTTTATTACCACATTTTTAAAGCCGCCATGCGAGCGCGTTCCAAATTTTACTGCACTTGCACTAGAACGGACGGTACAATTTTCAATATAAATATCTTCGCATAAATATCCTTCCTTGTGAGATTTGAGGCAAATGCCATCATCGGCAGAGTTAACAAAACAGTTCGTAATGCGCACGTTTTTACAGTCCGAAATATCAATGCCATCATTGTTCCAGTAAGCATCGCTGATGGTTGTGACATTATCTATAACAATGTTTTCGCACTTGTCATGTGTTTGCACCCAGCAAGCTGCATTTTTTAAAGTTACGTCTTTTATATCAATATTTTTACAATTGACAAACTCAATAAGTTGTGGACGCAGATAATATTTTGGCCGCATTTCTACAAAATTATAATGCAGACTATCAATAATTCCAACATAAAATAAACTGTCAAGGTGCAGGGCTAATTTTCTGCCCTGCCCATCAATTTCTCCTTTGCCCGTGATCGCAATATTTTCTTGTCCATCAGCCATGACGAATCCCTTCCAACGATTCAGTTTTAGATAATGCTCTGGGCGAGTACTGCCAAGTAAAACGCCTTCTTTTTCAACATGTAATTCTACATTTGATTTCATCAAAATAGTTCCGGATAAGAATCGTCCTTTAGGTACAATCACTCGACCTCCTCCATTTTCATTGGCCGCATCAATAGTAGCTTGAATGAAAGTTGTATTGAGTGTTTCTCCATCTGCTTTGGCTCCATAATCAAGAATATTGAAATCCTGAGCACAAAGAAATGTTTGGGTAAAAATGAAAAAACAGATTTGTAAAAGACGCATAAAATGTTTTGTTTAAAAATTCATTCTTTGTTTCTCTCTTGGGCGAATGATTGGATCTTTTGGAACGAAATTAATATCCACAAAATCCAATTTGCCTTCCGGCGAAATTTTGACCACCAAAGATTGATAAGGTTTGAACTCAAAAATTTCTTTAATATTTTTTCCGTTGACATTTAAGGTCAATTCTTTGAATTCAGATTTGTCCATAAAAGATTGCCCAGAGTAAACGGGATACTTCAAATCTTTGGAATGCATCTGCGCTAAAAACAAATAATGGGTGCCATCCTCAGTTACTTTGCTCCAATACTCAGGAATGTTTTCTCCTTGAATAAGTGGTGGATGATTCACAACTTTTTGAAAGTCATTAGAGACATTTTCCAAAGCAGATATTTCATGTAGTATTTTTGAATAAGCAGGAGATTTAGTTTTGCCTGGTTGCGTTGGATTACTTTTTAAGCATATCGGTAATCCTTTTTTTGCCAAAGCTAAAATTCGCGTAAGCGCTCGAACGTCCATATATTTTACATCAATATAGAGTGTAGAAAATGCGGCATCGCCTACTTTAAGTTTTCCATTTTCAAATTTAGATTTTTCTAAAAAGTGTCGATTTATCCAAAGTGGATGATAACCTTCTGTCTCCTTTGGTGGAAAAATATATCGCATTTCATACTCACCCCAGACCCAAACGCGCCGACGCTCGGGCGGATAAGCACCTTGCATCACGCCATCTTCATACGGAATATAAATCGCCACATCGGAGTAGGTTTTTCCTTTTTGCATGATGCTGGAAACCTTTTCCATATAAGCATTGAAAGCAGGTAATTCGGGTTCCAAACTTCCCCCTGGGCCAAAGTATGTAGTCGCAAAGAACTCCAAAGAATCCGATCCTTTTGGATTGTAGGGCATCCCATGGTAAAAATGAAAATTGACACCTTG
>CALDSS010000050.1 GCA_937924495.1 uncultured Saprospiraceae bacterium | reverse complement strand
TAACTGCAAGTTGTGGATGCGCTGGGACACCGGCTGGCCCATCAACTTGTGAAGCATCTTATAGAGTGGAAGGAAATAAAATTATTATTGAAGGATTAGATGCAGCTATCAACTCAGCGAAAATTCTTTCCCAAGCATGGGCTACTCAAGCTGAATGTAGTGATTGGTCTTCGGCTTGTGACGGTATGTTGATGGCAACTGTACCAAACGGAACCTACTTTGTACAGGTTCAGACTTATGCAGATTGGAGCACGCCACTTTGTGATATTTTTGAAGAAGTGACCGTAAATGGAACAGACACAGGAACGGGAACCGGAACAAGTCCAGTTTGCGATGATTTAACCAGTGGTGGAGTTATTGCTGGCAATGTAACGATCTGTAGCGGTGAAGAGGCAGGGCGTATCACAAATTCAGTTTCGCCAAGCGGTGGTACTGGTGATATTGAATACTTATGGTTATCTTCAACTACAGGTTGTCCAAGAACTTTAGACCAAGTAATTGAAGGAGCAAACGAACCAACCTATGACCCTGGAGTTCTTTACGAATCTACTTATTTTGTTAGATGCTCAAGAAGAGCAGGATGTGACGAATGGTATGCTGGTGAAAGTAACTGTGTCTTAAAGACAGTATTACAACCGGGTATCTTCTTTGGTACAGACTGCCAAACGGCTCCTGCACTTGATTGTCCTACATTAAATGCAAACATCGGTGATGCTTGTAACGACGGCGATGACAACACCATCAATGACCAAGTACAAAGCGACTGTACTTGCGCTGGTACACCAATCGAACCTGCTGGGAATACTGATGCCTGCAGCCTTACGATTACAACTGGAATAGACTTCATTGAAGTAAGCGGTATTGTTGGGCCTTACCCAACCATTGGTATTTTAGATGATTTTGGAAATTCACTTTTCTCATGTCACGTATTCAACGGAGGATGTCCTGAAACCATTAGAGTTGATGGATTACCAGCAGGCGTTTACTGGGTAAATGCAAATATAGTTGATACTGACTGGGTAACTATATTATGTGAAGCTTATGAGGATCCAATTCTCGGAGGTGGCGCAAGAATCAGTACTGGCAACCTCAACGTCGAAGTTGAAAAACAACAAATTGAGGTTGAAGCAGCTGCCCCTGATTTTGAAATTTATCCGAATCCAGCAAATGAGGTAGTAAATGTTTCCTTGGATGGTTATATTGGAAAAGATGTTTCCATTCAAATGATTGATTACACTGGAAAATCATTGAAATCAATCAATATTGATAATGTTGAAACGACATCATACACAATTCCAATTGATAGAATTAGTAATGGTATATATACCTTAAGAATTCTTTCTCAAGGCATGAAGCCTGTTGGTAAAAAAATGATTGTGAACAAACAGTTTTAAAAATTACGACTGTTTGAAAAATTGTAAGGCTTCCAATCCGCAAGGGTTGGGAGCCTTTTTCATTGATACCGTTATCTAAGTAGTTAGTACCTATTTTCAGTTACTGTAAAATTTGTATCAATTATATTTGTAAAATACATATATGTACTTATATTTGCATCACGAAAGCGACGTACTATTGTATAAACGACTATTTTACACTGGAAAAATTGAGATTAAGATTCATTACTTTGAGACAATGTAGCTTCCCTGCTACAACCGAACCTACTTATTAAAGACAACTGCAAAAAATTGATTTACTGTCGAAAATAAACCCTTCGGCTTTTAAACAAAGTGTATCATTACACTGCGTAAAACGAATTATAACTACCCTGTATCACACTGAACACTACTTACCGTAACCGTTGTCCGCTTTCATACCTACGACAACAACAATCAACAAGTTTATTTTTTGCTACCATTTGTAGCTCGGTCAAATGACAATTTTGCCCGAAGAGAGACACTATTAGAAAAGAAATAAAATTCAATATCTGATTAAAGCTGTACTATTTTTCTTATATCCAAAAACTTGATTTAGCCCTTTGGGCTGTAGCCTACAGTTTTATATTGTATTGATTATCAGTTGATTATCCCAAAACTGGCTGATATTTAGAGCGCTAATGTTCTGACTTTTCTAAAGGATTTTTTCCTCGGAATTTGAATTGTCCGATCCCCCCTCACACGGGTAATCGTATGACGAAACACTATTATCAAATTATCCCTTAACGGAAAAATTCCATGAACATGTCCCACAATTACAATCAAACTACTGCTTTAGAAGTACCCCAAAACACAACTCAATTGCAAATGATTGAACTTTCAATCGGTATCTTGGTATGCTTAGTCAGCTTTGCGCTTTGCATGTACATTTTAGGATTTGAAGTTCCATTTCTTGAGACCATTAACGCTAAAGCTTCATTAGTTAGATAATATTTTGATAAAATTCGATACAAAGCCGCTGTCATTTATGGCAGCGGTTTTTTTTATTGAAGTTGTTTAAAATCTATTTTTAAATAACTTAGGCGAATCAGGGGTTAAAATAATAGTTTTCTATCAGCCTTATTGGCAGACAAGTGGCACATTCCTAGCACCAAGCTTTAGCTTGGTGTAAAATGGTAACAGGGAGTGGCTTTAGCCGAACATTCGTTTTTGTTTTCGGCTCAAGCCACCTATTTTTTCAATTTTTCACCTTGCTAAAGGAAGGTGCTATGAAAAAATCAACTCCTGATTCGCATAACTTCATTGTATAACAAACTTTTGCCCCATACTATAATCTTTAATATCATCCAAGGTCACCCGATAAGAACTATCCCGATTCATTTTAAAAGTAATCTTTCGCTGAATATCTCTTCCTACTTTTTGTTCAAAAAGCAAATCTTCGTTCTCTGTGATTCGATATTTGAATCCACCAAGATTGGTTGTAGTTCTCTGATTTCCTAAATAAGCAATTTTATGAACCACCAAAGCCTGCTCCTCAAACTCAACACGAAGTGAAGGCGGGTGTGCCTCTTTAGTTGGCCGCGTATAAGTATTTGCAAGGTTGGCAAACTCTTGCCGATAATCTTCAATTTCTAATTTATCTTTTACCTTTTGAGCATAGGAGTTAAAAGCAATTAGTTTATAGCCTTTATTTCGGTTAGCAAAAATTATTTCTCCTTTTCCAAAAACCACTCCCTGATCTCTTCTAAAGAGTTTATCCAATCTTTGATTTGCTACCACGGCCTTGAGTTTACTATCAAAAATTTCTGAATAATACTCTTTAAAATAGGCCTTATTCCAAACTGGATCCGCTGGGTAATCAATAATATCGGAAAGCTCCTCAACATTATCCGTGGCCACCCACTCTTTAAAATGCGCTAAGAATGTTTTGAAATCTTTAGGATTCTGGATACCTGCGGAAGTCCAAGGTGCCGGTTGCTCGCCTTCCCATTTAGCATCAGGCGCATCAATTTGTTTAGCATACTTGCCAGTCCGACGAATAAATTTTCTCAAGGGTTGAGAAATAAATCTCACACCGCCTGCATATACCCACCCCACTTTTTCATTTTTCTTAATCTGAATTTTCAACCAAGGTTCGTGATAATACTTTTTCCTAATAAAAAGATTTAAACGCTCAATTGAATGTTCACCCAAATAAACCAAAGTGTCTCCAGAATTAACTTTGGTCAAAAAATCTGCATTCTTAGAACTATCTGCTCTGATGGTCAATTTATCCAACGTCGCGATTAGGTAAGGAGATTCATCTGTTATATCGATGGTCTCTTCTTCCTCAACAATTTCAATTGCTTTCGGTACTTTTTTACTTTCAAATGGATTTGAAAAATTTTTGCAGGAAAACATTATAAAAAAGAGAAAATAAAGTGTGTATGGCTTATTCATTATTTGGATATTTATCCATGCCAAGATATTGAGAATTAAAGAAAAGGTACTCACATTTGACCAAAACTTAAAAAAAATAAAATCGTAAAAAAGCAAATGGTAAATTTGTAAAAGAAAAGCAGTTCGCGAAACTTGATGATAGATTATTTGAGTTCCTTTTTACCCCAAATATTCTCTATCCTCAATTTCCGCGGTCTAAGTGCTTACCTTTCTTTAACATACTCCTGTGTGGAGGTTGAAGTGGAAAATTTACTGACCTATAAAGAACAGAAATTTTTCACTTTGGACTGACTTGATCATGGGTTTTGCCTACGTACCTAAAATGTTAGACAATGATTTCTAAATTAACGCCATTTATAGCCTGCCTTCTTTTGCTCAATATACTTCAAGCGCAAACACCGGGTATGGGAGTCCCTTCCCAAGGAGCATTTTCTCAGTTGAACATCCCTCAACTCTATGACGAAAAGTTGACTGGTGAAATGAATACTACCAACGTTGAGTTCCTCGCCTACCCCTATCAATCCAGTAAAATTGACTTGAGAGACATCAAGAAACGATATCCACAATTGGTTATTGATGACTACATCCAGGTCATCCCACCAGTTATGGACGGTTTTAATGATGCAACGATTGTGATGGGCGTCATAGACAAACATCTCGGGAGTGAAGCTGGGCTTGTGATTTGGCTCGCAGGCAATTATGAATCCAATAAGGTTACTTTTTTCATCGATGAAAATGGCGATCGCAATTTTCTCAACGATAAAAAACCAATGGTGGTAAAGGGTGGGCGTAATCCAAAATCAGTTGAAGTTTACCCTTACGGGAAAAATAACGCATCTCGCCAATTATTTGTAGCAGTTCCCAGAAAAGCAGTTACCAAGAAAAAACGCATCAAGCGATTGGAAAAAAGCAAAGCGAAGATGTACAAAAACTTTTCTGTAGGTTTGATAGTTCAGTTAGGAACTGCAAAATTACACCACGATTATATCAAAGATAAAGATGATTTTCTTGCATGGTATGATGTCAATATTTCTGAAAAACAAATAGGACTTTCGGCAAATTACAACTTCCGTAATTTTAGACTTGGAGGCATAGGGACTTACCAAAATATATTCCAATACACCTCATATTTTAAAGATAGATTTGCTGAACCCGAGGTCATAAATCAAGGAGGTTCTCGAATTTTTAGAGAGAACGTAGCAGAGAATCCCAATCGAGATATTCACTCTCAACACCGATTCAGAATGGGTTTAAATGCTGCCTATCGATTTCATCTGGGACGATTCTCGGAATTCCAGCCTACTATCGAAGCTGGAACAATTTATCATGGAAATGGTAAATATATAGCCAATAAGCATGTCAAACCTCAATTAACCTACGACCAAGTGTTCTCATCTTTCCTTTCTTATGGTGGTCGTTTTGAATTTGCCACAGGACGGTATCGTTCACTTGCATTAGGGGTCATGTTTGGCAAAGTAATATGGGAACCCGAAGGCTATTATGAATCTTTTGAAGGAACAGAGCTGCAAAAATCCTACAATAACTGGAGCATTGATATTGGATACCATTACGGGTTTTAACTCCAAATTCGAGATTTCAGAGAAATAGCCTTTTTCACAAATTATGGTTCTCAATTTCTCAAACCAAGAGCATCAAGCCGAAAAAAAATAGTAAGATTTTTTTTAATAAAGTAAAATAAATTTAAGACTAAAGATGGATATAATCCACGCATTTCAAATTCAAATAAAGGAGTTTTTTGAAAAGAGGCTTTTGCTTCTTTACATTTGAGCGCATCAAAACGAAAAATAATGACACCTTTTATTGGAGAATTTATTGGCACTGCTCTATTGATTTTATTAGGAAACGGCGTGGTAGCCAATGCAAGTTTGAACAAAGCCTTGGGCGAAGGAAGCGGATGGATGGTTATCACTTTAGGATGGGCGATTGCTGTTTTTATTGCCGTATTTGTGGTAGCACCCTATTCAGGGGCACATGTCAATCCTGCGGTTACTATTGGTCTTGCTTTGTGTGGCAAATTCGCCTGGAGTAAAGTGGCTACCTATATTGCAGCACAAATGGCTGGGGCAATTTTTGGGGCAAGTTTAGTTTGGATACATTATCGCGAGCATTATAAAACGACAGAAGATCAGGGTAAGATTTTAGGTACTTTCAGTACGGGCCCTGCCATCCCCTCTACTTTTTCAAATCTCATTTCTGAGGTCATTGGCACTTTTGTTTTGGTGTTTGCAGTGCTCTACATCACTGGCCCTACCGTTGGTGGTCAATCAGCCAGTTTAGGTTCATTGGATGCACTGCCAGTTGCATTAGTGGTTTTGGGAATCGGTTTATCACTTGGTGGAACTACGGGATACGCCATCAATCCAGCCAGAGATTTAGGGCCTCGAATTGCTCATGCATTTTTACCAATTAATAAAAAAGGCGATAGTAATTGGGGGTATGCTTGGATTCCTGTTGTGGGGCCGATTATTGGTGGAGCGTTGGCGGCTGGGGTTTATTTGGGGTTGGGGTAGACTTTTAAAAAGGTATAAATTTCCATATATTTGATTGAATTCTGAATAACCAACTTACTATGACAGAAAGAGAACTGCGAAACAAATTAAATGCGGCAGTCCAAACTTTACAGATTTTCCACCTTTACGAAGAAGAGTTAAGAGAACAATTTGGTGAAGTTGAAATGAGGAGGAAAATTGACGAAGAATTGGACAAGATTCTTTATTTTAAACAAGAAATCAAAAAATTAAAATCACAAAATAATACCGATGAAAAATAATCAGGAAGGGAAAAAAGTATGGGAAAAGTTCTCCTCTACCCTTGATGAAATAAAAAATGGGATTGAAAACAGTAGCTATTCAGCTGAAGCTTTGGATAGAATAAGCGGCGATGTTGATCAGCTTGAGTTTGAAGGGTATAAAACTAAAATCAATTTTGAAATTGGGGTTTTGAAAAGAAACAACTCTGACTTAACAGCCATGGAGGCTTTAGTCAAAATTCTTTCTCTTCTTCCTAAAGAGACTTCCCCTGAAATGATAAAAAGAATGACGGATTATATTTTGGGTGAATGGGGCGATTTTCAGAGGAAAGTGGCAGCTTAAAAAATTAAGCACTCAACTTTTGAGATTGTTCTTTCCAATTCGCCAAAACATAATCAGTTAAAGGAGAAATGTGAGATTTTTTGGTATCGGAAGGTAGAAAATCTAAGACCTTAATCAAAGCATCTTTTGAACTTAGAAAAGGTTCTTCTTGAGCAAGCTGATCTATTCGCCCAGCGATTTTTGCTTGTAACAATCCTAACTCCAATTTAAGCAGTTCAGATCGAATTTCTGAAATATCTTCTTTAGAAAATTCTCCTTCTTGAATATCTTTTTTTAAGGCACTTAATTCCTCACGAAATTCTTTAAATACTATTTTAGGATCAGGTTTATCCCTCATCTTCATCAATTTTTTAAGTTCGATATTTAGCTGTTCAAACTTTTCTAAAGTTTCGTCAATATACACCCAAAAATGGAATATTGAGTTGTGAAAATAAACCAAGCTAAAAAGCAATCTAATTGGTAAAAGGAAAAAAAAATCCATTTTCACA
>CALDSS010000049.1 GCA_937924495.1 uncultured Saprospiraceae bacterium | reverse complement strand
TTTTTACATGTTCATTGATGATTTTAAGACTATCATATTTCCACTGACTAAGATAATTGTCAAGATAATCTTCAAATTTTTCATCGTGTAATTTGAATTCATTCACATGATTGCACCACTCTGTATAAGTTCTTCTTCTCTCTTCTTTGATAAATCTAAAATCAGAAAAAGGTGAATGGCTTACGTCATGCCCTTCAGAAAATACTAATTGCAATTCCTTGAAACTATTACCCTTTAGAAGGTATTCAAAATTTATGAACGGTTTATCTGGGGTTTCATCTTTTGGGTTGAAATTCATATTTTATAAATTATCCCACGCATCAATTGCTGCGTCCTTTTGTTTATCTAATATTTTGGCGTAAATCTGAGTTTCTCGTAAGTTTTTATGTCCGAGTAAGTTGCTTACCACTTGAATCGGAATATTCAAATCTAAGGAAATTGTGGCAAAAGTGTGTCTGGAGCAGTGCATAGAAATTTTCTTCTTTATTCCGGCTTTACTAATAAGCAGCTTAATGATTTTATTGTAGTATGCATTTCTACGAGAAATAGCTTTTTTAATGTCTTCCTCAGTGCTTGAAGGCTTTATTCTATTGAGTATAGGGAATATAAAGTCTCCCTCACTACCTTTATATTGCAAATAAATTTCAACAGCGCTTTTAGATAACTTTGATGCTAAGTTGTCTTTGGTCTTTTGCATTTTGATTCTTAGTCTGTAGATTTTATTGCCATCACTACCAACCTCTTCTTTAATTTCATCTTTTCCTAAAGTAGCAATATCAGAAAACCTTAAGCCTGTGTAGCAACAAAACAGAAATACGTCTCTTACAACGATGTAGGAAGGCTGTTCAACTTTCAGTTTTTTTAGCAGAAGCAATTCTTCTTGAATTAAGAACTCTCTTTTACCAGGCTCGGTTTTATGTTTGTAACCCTCAAAGGGATTAGTCTTAATGGTTTTATTCTTTAAGCAGAGTTTCGCTAACTTGTTCAAAACCTTCATCTTGTCAGCCACGGTATTGATAGCATTACCTTGATTTTTTAGATGCTTTTCAAATTTTTGAACCCACTTTAAATTGAAGTCTTTAAAGCTTAGATTAGGGGAGTACTCCAGCACTTTGTTTAAGCACGTCTTATAACTCTGCATGGTATTAAATCGCAGATTTTCAGGATTTTCATTTACGTAGTTTTGGAAAAAGTTGATGAAGCTGGATTTATCATTTGCTCCTTTAGTAACCCCTTTCTTTTGAGTTACAACATCCTTAACAGTAAATTCTTCTTGTCTGGCAAGTTTGTAATTGATAATGTCCTCATATGCTGACTTCTCATTTTTTAGATAAACATTAAGTGAAGTAGCATTAGGATTAGAGCGCTTTACTTTTTCTTTGACTTTATCCCAGTCTTTGGTGTCGATTTTTTTACCGAGGCTTATCTCTGTTTTATCCCTTCTACTAAGAATAATTTGTAGATACAGTGTGCCTTGGTCTGATTTTGCTCTGTTTTTGAGTATTATTTTTAAAGAAGCCATCTATGTTTAGTAGTTTTAATTATTTGATAATCAGCAGTTTATATTTCGTTTTGCTGCAATGTAAATTTACTAAAACTACTGAACATTTACTGAACATTTTTAGTTTTATACTACTTCAAAAAACATTAAATTACTATCAATTTATTTGTAAATAGCTGATAATCAGCCTATTTGGAAAGATTAAGACGCATTATGAGGTAAATGTTCAAGTCCCGCCCCGGGTACTACGGGAAAATCGCTTAATTGTGGTTTTCCCGTTTTTTATTTATTGCAACTAAACTTCTTTCCTGTTTTTAAGCTATAAGATGATTTTATTTAGGATGGATTAAAGAATTATGAAGAGTTGAAATAATTAGTACACCAAAAAAATAGGGCTTCACGCAAACCGCGAAGCCCTATTTTTTTACGATAGTTAGTCGATACTAACCGAGGAATTTACCATTGTAATGATAAAGTGAAATCAACAAAATCATAAATAGCAAAAACCCGATGATGGCGTACATCATGCAATATCCTTTCTTACCTACGTTCTCTATGTGATCAGACATAATTTATTCAGTTGTGTTGTGGCGTAATTTTAAGCATACTCTCAAAGAGCCGCAAAAGTAAATCAAATTCACAAAAAACCAAAGAGAGATTGATTGTTGAAATTGATGAGTGGGTTAGATGCTATGATGGAGGCAACTTCTGCAATTAATCATTACCTTCGCATCTGATTAAAAATAACTATCTATTTTGGATTTTATTCTTAACGTTCCCAGACGATTGCTCTTTCACTTCGGTAGATATCTTCTATTGATGAAAACAGCTTTCGGTCGCCCTGAAAAATGGTCGATGTATTGGAAGGAAATTATGCGGCAAATGGATGATATTGGAATTGGTTCCATTGTCATTGTGGTGTTGATTTCGATTTTTATGGGAGCGGTAGCGGCCATTCAGTTCATCTACCAGTTAGATGGGCAACTGATTCCTAAATATTATATCGGTTACATCGTTCGTGATTTGGCGATTATTGAGTCTGCACCGACCATTACTTGTTTGGTATTGGCTGGAAAAGTAGGGTCAAATATGGCTGCCGAAATTGGTGGGATGCGCCAAAAAGAGCACATTGATGCGATGGAAATCATGGGTGTAAATACCGCAGGCTATTTGATTATGCCCAAAGTAGTAGCCGCATTGGTTGTGATTCCGATGTTGGTTGTTATTTCTGCCTTTGTAGCGATTTTGGGAGGATATATCGCCAGTGTTGGTACTGGAGAATTGACTGGTGCAGAATATACGCGTGGATTGCGTTCCTTCTTTTTACCAAATAATGTAAACATGATGTTCGTTAAGTCGATTGTGTTTGCATTTATTTTGACCACCGTCTCTTGTTATAAAGGTTATTTTGTGAAAGGAGGAAGTGTAGAACTGGGAGAGGCCAGCACACAGGCAGTAGTATTTAGCAATATTTTGATTCTTTTAGCTGATTATATAATAGCAGCAATGCTGACAGGTTGAAAAGATAAATGATAAGAGCAGAAAACATAGTAAAGTCATTTGATGATACGGAGGTTTTGAAAGATATTTCTATCACTTTCAAACCTGGAAAGACGAACCTCATCATTGGACGAAGTGGAGCTGGAAAAACAGTTTTCCTCAAGTTGCTCGTTGGCCTTTTGCAACCTACAAATGGTAAAATCTGGTATGATGATGTGGATTTTACTTCTTTAGAGAAAAAAGATGTTAGACAAATTCGAATGGACGTGGGGATGCTTTTTCAAGGATCTGCGCTTTTTGATTCATTGACAACTGAAGAAAATATCCGTTTCCCACTCGATATGTTTACGGAAATGACCACGAAGGAAAAGCGGATTCAAGTAGATAAGGTTTTGGAAAGAGTAAACTTGGAGGGTAGTAATGATAAATATCCTTCTGAAATTTCAGGTGGTATGCAAAAACGGGTGGGTATTGCTCGTGCCATCGTTTTGAATCCAAAATATTTGTTCTGTGATGAACCAAACTCTGGCCTTGATCCTAAGACCGCACTCCTAATTGATGAGTTGATTCGGGACATCACATACGAAAACAATATCACCACCGTTATCAATACGCATGATATGAACTCCGTGATGGGCATTGGTGATAATATTGCACTTCTTCACTTGGGGAAATTGGTTTGGACAGGTAATAAAGCTGAGGTTTTAGAAAGTGATAATGAACTGCTTCAAGGTTTTATTTTTGCTTCGCCTTTCCTCCAACGTTTGCGTGATGCTGCGCTCAGTAAAAGATAGTTCTTATTTTGGAGTGTATTTAAATTCACTCTTGATTACAAACTTCTAAATTCATCGATGGATATTTATACCAGAAAATCTTGGTGGAAATGGTGGCTTGCCTTCTTTGGCGTCATCATCATCGCGACTTCTGCGTATTTTACGATTTATCTTACTAAAAAACTTTCCGAAGAAGAACAGAAAAAAGTGGAGCAATGGGCATTGGCGCAGGAAAAAATAGCCACACTGCCCTTGGAGAGTGACGAAGATTTGACACTCTATTTGGAAATTTTACAATCTAATACAACAATACCTGTAATCATCGAAAATCAGCTTGGTGGGGTTGATGCTCATGTCAATTTTGATGAAAACGTAATTATTGAGGAAGAACTCAAAAAAATAAAAGAAACTGGTCAGGAGCCTATAGAAGGTGTTGAAGGAGTGAATCTTTATTTTAAAAAATCTCGATTGCTGCGTTTGCTGGAGATTTTTCCTTTTATCCAGTTATTGCTTATTTCTTTTTTCATTGGTTTAGGATATTTGTTTTTCTCAGTTGCACGTCGGTCTGAGCAAAACCAGGTTTGGGTCGGAATGGCGAAAGAAACAGCCCACCAACTCGGTACTCCCATCATGGGCATTATTGGTTGGATTGATTATCTCAAAGAATTGAATCCAGAAGACGAAGAGATAAACGAGACCGTCACAGAGCTAAGAAATGATGTAAATCGCCTCGAATTGATAGCAGATCGCTTTTCTAAAATTGGCTCTGATCCAGAATTACAACCCTCCAATATTTTTGATGAACTGGAAGCCATTCGCGGCTACATGGCAAAACGTGCTCCACGCAAAACTTCTTTTGAATTTCCTGATGCCAATCAAGAACCGATAGTCGTTCCAGTTAATTCGCACTTGTTACAATGGGTTTTTGAAAACCTAATTAGAAATTCTATCGATGCCCTTGAAAATGGACAAGGAGTCATTTCTGCAGAGGTCAATGATTTGGGAAATAAAGTAGAAGTACTTTTGAGTGATACGGGAAGTGGGATTCCTGCTTCAAAATTAAAAACCGTTTTCCAACCTGGTTATTCTACCAAAACGAGAGGGTGGGGACTTGGACTTTCACTGGCCAAGCGAATTATTGATAGTTATCACAGTGGGAAAATATTCGTAAAATCTTCTGAAGTTGGAAAGGGAACGACTTTTTCAATTCAATTGCCAAAAGGAAAATAGGATTTCAGTTTTGTAGTAGTAGGGGCAATTCATGAATTGTCCCTACTACTACAAAACTGAATTAATTTAAAGCTTTTTCCGCAATTTTCTTTTCTAAAGATGGGCTGGTTCCTAAAACCTTGAGTGCCTTTTTCCAAAGGTCAACTGCATCTTTTGTTTTCCCTTGAAGGAAATATAAATCACCCAAATTCTCCAATGCTTCAGGATGGGAGTTATTGCTTTTTTGAACAGCGACTTCTAACTGAGCCAATGCTTTGTCATATTTTTTAAGTTGTGTGTACGTCCAACCCATTCGAGATTTTACATCCAGTGTAAGTGGCAGATTTCGAGAAGACATCATTGCGGCTTGTTGTAAAGAGGACAAGGCATCAATATGGTCACCTTTTGCGCCATAGGCGTAGCCATTCAAATAATAAATACTTCCTTGATTTGGAAAAACATCCATTGCATCCTCAGAAGTTTTGATCATGGCTTTGAAATCGCCCAAATCTTTTTGAGAATAAAGCAATTGTTCCCAAACTAAATAAACGCGATCATCGAGCTTGAGGGTTTTTTCATAGCTCGCACGGGCTTCTTTTTTTCGATTTGAATAAAAGAATAAATCTCCTTTGATAGAATGAACTTTTGCTTGGTTAGGATGAACGGAATCCAAAATATCACATAACTCCAGCGCCTCATCAGCCAATGTTTGGTCGCCATGCGTTGCCACTCGCTGAATCATTGGAATTAATTCCTTGATTTTTATATCCATAGCAACATCCTTATTTTCAAAAATAGGACGAAGGGAATTTAGATATTGAGAATCATTTCCACTTTTCTTAATCTCTCCTGCCATAGCCAATTTCGCAGTGGCATCATCTGGATCAATTTTTAAAATTTCTTTGAAAACCTTTTGCGCCTTTCCTTTTTCATTACTTTGAATATAAAAATCGGCTAAGAGGTGGCGGTAATTTTTACTTTTAGGAAAAGCTGAAATTAGTTTTTTCAATTCATTAGCGGCAGCTTCATTATTGCCTTGCCCGATGTACAACGTATGCTTTCGGCGCGTCAATTCTTCGTTGACACCAATTTTTGCCTCTAAGGCTTCATAAATTTTAATTGCCTCATCAGAACGACCATCTCTTACCAAAAAGAAGGCTTGTTTGAGGTAATACTCTTCATTTCTCGGATGAGCAGCGACGAGTTGCTGAAAAACATTTGCGCCTGCTCCGTTCTTATCTGTTTTTTGATAAAGATCTGCCAAGAATAGTTTGAACCATTTATTTGAAGCATCAGTTTGCACTGCTCGTTTGGCAAATTTTATTGCTTCATCGTTTTTGTCCTGACGCTCCAATGCGCGAGCCAATTCAAAAGCTGCCATTCCATTAGTTGGATCTTTGGCCAATACTGCTTTGAAAAGCTCTTCTGCCTCCTCATGCTCACCCATAATTGATGCTTGCGTACCTTTTAGGTAAACAGACTGAAGCTGAACTTCCGTTTCAGTTATCTGCGCATTCGCAACAAAAAGTAGGAAAGAGAAAAGAAAAGTATAAGTAAATTTCATTGTTGACATATTGTACGTCTTTTGAAACGTAGAAAAGAGCAAGGTGTTGTATTTCATTTAGTTAGGAAACTCCAAAAATTAACCCAAACTGGATATGTCCTGTCGAGCTGGGGCTCGACAGGACAATTCAAAAGCAAAAATCGACAATTCAAGTGAATTACCCTCTTGTTCAAAGACATTTACTTCTACACTTTGGTTGTTTATTTCACCTTTGTATCAACAAAACCACTTTAATTATGACACCAGATCAAATTTTTCAAATCGCAAGTAATATTGTACTCCCGGGATGGCTGCTCTTAATATTTGCCTCCAACTGGAAATGGACAAGTAGAATTGTCATCGGTATTGTAGTCACCATTTTATCGATGATGTATGCCTTTTTTGCCTTCCAATCTATCAGTCTTTCTGATTTATCAAGTTTTGGAAGTTTGAGCGGTGTGATGGAATTATTTACGGATTCATTAGCTGTAACAGTTGGTTGGATTCATTATCTCGCTTTCGACTTGATGGTGGGTTGTTTCATCGTTTCGGATGCTCGACGCGAAGGAATCAACCGCTGGTTACTTATTCCTTGC
>CALDSS010000048.1 GCA_937924495.1 uncultured Saprospiraceae bacterium | reverse complement strand
GATTGGCTGCAAGCGGCAAATTTTATCCTGAATTGCGTTAAAAATCCTCGTTGATGCTAAGGCATCGACTGTGGTTTTTGCCTTATTCAGAATAAAATTTTCTCACTTTCGCGAAATCATGAATTCTTAAACAACTTCATTGGATAAAATCTTCAATTTCATTGACATCCTACTTATTGCTTACTTTTGCGTCAAAAAGAGAAAATGACCAATAAGGAAGTCGCCAAAACTTTCAAAACACTAGCTGATTTGATGGAGTTGCACGGAGAGAATAAATTTAAAATTCGCTCCTACTCGAATGCCTATATTACTTTTAGAAAGTTAGGCCAGCCACTCACCGAAATGACCGATGAGGAGATAAAATCAATAAGGGGAGTGGGTGCTGCTATCGCTCAAAAAACGCGCGACTTGTTGAACACCGGCACTTTTAAAACACTCGAAGATTTTAAAGAAAAAACGCCTCTCGGCGTACAAGAAATGCTTTCTGTAAAGGGATTTGGACCAAAAAAGATATTGACTATTTGGAAAGATTTGGGCGTGGAAACCATTGGAGAATTACTTTATGCTTGCAATGAAAATCGACTCATTGAACTCAAAGGATTTGGTAAAAAAACGCAAGACGATTTAACCAAAACTTTAGAGTATTTTCTAAGGTCAAAAGATAAATTTCATTTCGCTGCTGTAGAGGAAGAAGCCGATGATTTGGTCACTGAAATTGCCGATAGGCTACCTGATTGCAAAGTTTCCTTGGCAGGTGAAATTCGCAGAAAAGGAAATATAGTTTCTGAGATTGAAGTATTAATTGGAGGCGACTTCAACCAATCCGAAATCATTGACAATCAACTACTTACATTAAAAAAAGAAATAGAAAATGGCATCGAAGCACAGACGGTAAATGAGATTCCTGTTTTCATTAGAAACTGCAAAAAAGAAGAGTTTGGCTCCAAACTTTTCAAATATACATCTACTGAAAAATTCATGTCCGCCTTCCTAAAAAAGTACGAAGGGAAAGATTTCCGAGGCTTGGAAAATGAGTCAGAGGTATTCGAAAAAACGGGATTGAACTTTATTGTTCCTGAGTTAAGAGAAGATGAATATTTTTTAGAAAAAGCAGCCGCTGGAAACTTACCTGAACTCATTACTAAAAAAGACATAAAAGGCGTTGTGCATACGCATACAACTTATAGCGATGGACTCAACACCTTAGAAGAAATGGCGCAAGCTGCCCAAAAAATGGGTTACGAATACATTGCGATTTCTGACCATTCCAAAGCAGCTTTTTATGCCAATGGATTGAAAGAAGATCGACTTCGGCAACAGTGGGCTGAGATTGATGCTCTTAATTCCAAAATGGAAAATTTCACGATTCTAAAAAGTATAGAATCAGATATTCTATCAAGTGGAGAATTAGATTACCCCGATGAAGTTTTGAAGGAATTTGATTGCATCATTGCCTCTGTCCACAGCAACCTAAAAATGGACAAAGACAAAGCCACTACAAGAATCATTAAAGCCATCGAAAATCCGTACACCAATATTTTAGGACATCCAACTGGTAGGTTATTACTTTCCAGAAAAGGATATCCACTCGACCATCAGAAGGTAATCGACGCCTGCGCCGCAAACAATGTAGCAATTGAACTCAATGCACACCCATGGCGATTGGATTTGGATTGGTCATGGATACCTGTGGCGATGGAAAAAGGGGTGAAAATTTCTATTAACCCAGACGCTCACAGTATTGAAGGAATTCAAGATATTCGATACGGCATCACCTCTGCCAGAAAAGGAGGGCTAACCAAAGAGATGTGTTTGAACGCTTTATCAGCCGAAGATTTTATCAAAAAAATTAAGAAGTAAGCACTTAGAAATTTTCAATTAAAATCAAAATTTAAATGAAACGTAGCACTTGTAAATAACTGAAAATCAATGTTTTACACGTCTATTTTTTTTATTTTCATTCTTATTTTGATTTTCATTTTATATAAATGATATCATCCACCAATATTTTAATCAAAGAAAAAATCATCCCCCCAACAAGGCTAAAGGATAACTCAAATTCTTGGAGAGTGCGCGGTATTTACGCACTTATTCTTTTGCTGCTTCCCCCTGCCCTACTCATAAATTTGGGCATCATTGCATTTATCGATGATGAAGGCATTCGCTCATTGGTCGCATTGGAAATGAAACTCTCGGGCAACTACATCACCCCCACTCTTCTTGGACAATTTTATTACAATAAACCACCGCTCTATAATTGGATTTTACTCGCATTTTTTGAACTCACTGGCGTCATTAACGAGTGGAGTGCCCGTATTCCAACAGTCGTATTTTTATTGGCCTATGCCTCCACAATTTTCTATTTTTATAAAAAGCATTTTGATACGAAATTTGCGTTTATCATGGCTTTTATCATTATTACCTGTGGCCGTATTTTCTTTTATGATTCGATGTTAGGGCTGATTGATATTTGCTACTCCTGGGTTATTTTTTCTATGATGATGGTAATTTATCATCGATATCAAAAAAAGCAATTCACACGCCTTTTCGTTTTTGCATATCTGTTGGGCGCGATTGCGTTTTTACTAAAAGGTCTCCCGACTTTCGTTTTTTTAGGGCTGACTTTGCTTGCTCTTTTTGTTTGGAAAAAAGAGTACGCCAGACTATGGAGCCTTGACCATTTCAAAGGCATGTTTGTCTTTTTGGTAATTGTCGGTGGCTATTATGCTGTTTATTTACAGTTTAACTCATTAGAAGATTTGTTTCCTAAAATGGTGAAGCAATCCACTCGACGGACATTTGTTGAGTACAGTTGGATTCCAACCATAAAAAATCTGTTCACTTTTCATTTTGAGCAGGTTTACCACTTTTTGCCTTGGTCGGCTTTGGTCCTTTATATTTTTCAAAAAGATGCATTGTCAAAAATTCTGAAAAATGAATTTTTGACGTTTTGTGTTTTGGCGTTTGCAGTCAATATTCCATTGTATTGGTCATCCGTAGAAGTTTATCCAAGGTATCTTTTGATGTTTCCTCCACTGATTTATGGCCCGCTTTTATTTTTACATTTTGAAAATCAGAGCTGGAATCGAAAAGTTTTCAATTGGCTAATGGCTACTGCCATGATACTTACTTTGGGGTTGATTGCCTACATTCCGTTTTTCGAAAAAACTCCCGCAGTTGATTTCATTTACCTAAAATGGATGTTTCTTTTTGGTTTGATGAGTACAGCAGCTTTTTTCTTTTTCAAATGGAAAGCAGAGCGACTGCTCCTTTTTATCGTTTTTTTATTAGGAATTAGATTGGCATTTAATTGGTTTGTACTTCCAGAGCGCCTCATTTCAGATAAAGGATCTGAGATGCGAAGTCTATCAATTCAACTTGGAGAAATGACGAAAGAAAAAGACTTGTACGCTGTAAGAGGCGTTGAAGTAGAAAAGGCGAATGCTTTTTATATCACTAATGCACGTCAAAAAATTATTTCATCAAAAGGGAAAGAAGCTACATTTCAAAAAAATGTATCGTATATAATCGATCCACAACACTTGCCCGATTCATTAGAATTTTATCAAGAGTTTAAGTTTATATGTAGGCACAATGAACCATATTATAGACTAGTTGGACAATTTAAGTAGCCAACTGTTAAAAATTTCGTCCCAAACAAGTCGAAACACATAACAAAAAACTTTACTATCTTTCGACACATTTTTAAAACATTCTAAATACTGACAACAATGGGATTTCTAAGTGAAATTAAAAAAGTATTATTTGGAGCAAGTTCGGTTGCAAAATCAGCAGCCAATAAAACAGTAGAAGCAGGCAAAGAAGCTGCTTCAAAAGCAGCAGAAACTGCTGGTGATTTAGCGGACTCAGTAGTGGATAAAGCAGGCGATGCTACCGATGGATTGGGCGACGGAGCCAAAGGACTTTGGGACAAAGCAAAAGAGGTTGCAGGAGAAGTGGGTGATGTCGTAACAGAAACGGCCGGAACCGTAGTAGAAAAAGCAAAGGATGTTGCTGACGATGTATCCGAAAAAGGCGTTGGCGATACTGCAAAAGGCGTTTGGGAAAAAACCAAAGAAGTAGCAGGAGACATCGGTGATAAAGTTACTGAAAAAGCCAATGACTTAGGAGTTGATACTGATTCTCTTACGGAAAAAGCAAAAGGCGCATTTGAATCTGCAAAAGAAACGGCTTCAAGCGTAGGTAAAACCGTTACCGAAACGGCCGGAGATTTGGCAGATAAAGCAGGAATCGATACGGAGGCTTTAGCAGAAAAAGCAAAAGGTGCCGTAGATGCAGTCAAAGAAACTGCTACTAACGTGGGTGAGAAAATAGGCGAGGTTTCTGAAAACGTAGGTGGAAAAGTACTTGAAAACGCAGATGGTGCTGCCGATGCAGCTGCCAAAACAGGTGCTGAGGCATTAGATAAAACCAAAGGAATGGCAACCGCAATTGGCGGAGCAGTACTCGCTGGTGGCGCTGCTTTGGCAGGAAAAGCCAAAGATGCCCTTGCAGATGCTGGAGATAAAATGGATGAATTGGTAGATAAAGCCCAAGATGAGGCTGCCAAAGCTGCTGACGCCGCGAAAGAAACAGGTGAAACTTTTGCAGAAAGTGTGGGTAATGCCAAAGAAAGTACTTTGGACGGTCACGACAGCTTTTTTGATAAAGCCAAAAAATTTGCCGATGGCGACCATCAAGCATTCAATGTTGGTGATAAGGTAGATGCGGCGAAAGATAAGGCAGGCGATTTAGCTGATTCTGCAAAAGAAAAATTGAATGATTTGTTAGCTTCAGACGAAAAAGATGTAACGGGAACCATAAAAGGAATGAATGATGCAGACGGAGATGGCGACCATTTAATTGATGATGCGGACGTCGAAGCATAACTAATTGAAGTAGAATTCATAAAATACAATGGCTGGTGCGTACATTTGCATCAGCCATTTTTTAATTCCGTGAACATTTGACCCTCAGTTCATAAACATCCTGAGAACGTGTATACAATTATTTTAGCTTTCTTAACGGCCTTCACTCTCACCTACTTTGTGATTCCTTCCATCATAAGGATCTCAGAGAAGAAGCGATTATTTGATGAGCCTGGAGAGCGCCGATCACATACCGTTAGCACTCCTTCCTTAGGAGGTATTGGAATTTTCGCAGGTGTTCTTTTCTCCATTGTTCTTTGGACTCCATTTGATGTTTTTGAAGAAAACCAATACATCCTTTGCTCCTTTATTATCATATTTTTAATAGGTGTTAGTGACGATTTAGATCCCCTTACTCCTACTGCAAAACTAATAGGCCAAGTGCTGGCAGCCGTTATTTTGGTTTTTAAATCCAATGTAAAACTCACCAGTCTATATGGAATATTAGGCGTACAAGCACTTCCAGAATGGGCCGCTGTTACGCTTTCCGTTTTCACCATTTTGGTAATCATCAATGCCTTTAATCTTATAGATGGTATTAATGGCCTTTCAGGTAGTATGGGAATTTTAATTTCCGTAGTATTGGGTTCTTGGTTTTATTTTGTAGAAAATATTCAATTGGCAATTGTATCTTTTGCATTGGCTGGCGCTTGTATGGCATTTTTAAAATACAATATTACCCCTGCTCGGATATTTATGGGTGATACGGGCTCTTTGTTTTTAGGGGTAACCTGTTCAATTTTAGCCATTAAGTTTATTGAAGTTCACAATGTCTTACCAGACAACCATGCCTACTCTGTAAATGCAGCGCCTGCTGTGGCAATTGGTATTTTGATACTTCCGCTCTTCGATACTTTACGAGTATTCACTGTAAGAATTTTAAGAGGTACTTCTCCAATGTCTCCAGATCGAAATCACTTGCATCACTTGCTCATTGACTCTGGATTGACGCACATGCAGGCTACCTCAGTTTTAGTTTTCACAAACGCCTTATTTATTGGCTTCGCTTTGTATTTCCAACACATAGGAAATATGAATTTGCTTTTACTAATCCTTTTAATGGCCTTAATAGGTTCGGGCATTTTACATTATAACGTTCGAAAAATAAGGAGGCAAAAAGGCGAAACAGAAGTTCAAAAAAAGTCTTCAGATTCTATTGCAATAACTGCTGGTAAAAATGATTAAATTTTTAGCCGTTTTCATTGGAGGCGGTCTTGGAAGCATGGTGCGTTTTGGCATATCAGAGGCCGTTTCAAATTTAAAATCAGGATTTCCAGCAGCCACCTTTCTCGCAAATGTCATTAGCTGCTGTATTTTAGGTTTTTTACTTTCCTATAGTACAAAAATTGAAATTTCTCCTTTCATAAAATTTCTTTTCATCACTGGATTTTGTGGTGGATTTAGTACGTTTTCAACTTTCACAGGCGAAACCTTTTTCTTAATTCAGAATGGAAATTGGTTTACTGCAATTATTTATATCCTTACCAGTTTACTGGTGTGCTTGTTTTCTCTATATTTGGGCTTCAAAATAGCTGGCACTTTCAGCTAAAATCTCCCTCTCTCAAAGCTATCATCTTATTCAAATTTTCTTATGAAAATACGGCCATTTCAAGCCATTTACCCGAGGTTGGAATTTATAGCCTCATCCGATTCCTTTTTCGGAACCGTAAAGGAAGATTATCCAGAATTTAAAAGCAGCGGCTTCTTCCACAAGGCTGCACAGGAAGGTATTTACCTCTATGAAATACAGGCTGCCCAAAGGTCTTATTTTGGAGTTATTGCCACGTCCGATATTCAAGATTATAAGGATGGTAAAATTTTAAAACACGAGAATACCCTTCCTACCTCTGAACAAAAACAATTACAACTTTTTTTTAAAAGGCAAGCAACTGTCAAACCAGTTTTACTGACCTATCCAGACGTAAAAACTGTAGATAAATGGATTGCGAACTATGCAAGAAACAATAAGCCATTCTTAGAAATAGAATTTGAAATAGATCAAAAAAAACATCGATTTTGGGAAATCTGCGATGGCTCAAAAATTTCAGAATTACAAAAGCTTTTTGATAAACATGTATCTAAAGCTTACATCTCTGATGGTCATCATCGTACTTCTACTTCAGAAATCATTTATGATAAAACCAAAAAGAAAGAAGGTGATCGCTATCGATATTTTGTAACTGCTTATTTTTCTTTTAGCAACTTAGAAATTTACGATTTTAATCGAATAACAATTGGCCTCAATGACCATGAACCAGAGATATTCATGGCAAAGTTGTCTAAATATTTTTCAATTAAAGTGGGCAAAAAGCCAGTAACGCCAAAATCTAAGTTTGAAATTGTCATGTATTTCAAAAAGAATTGGTACCGACTAAAATGGAAGAAAAAAGTTATCAATCAATATGATGACCAACCCGCTGCCTTAGATGCTAACATCTTGAATGACAAGGTGTTAGCTGAGATTTTAGGTATTGAAAATGTAAGAACAGACAAAAGGGTAAAATATGTGGAAGGACTGAAAGGAATGGATTATTTCACCAAAATGGTAAATGAAAAACCGGATTCTGTTGGCTTTCTTTTACACCCAGTGCAGTGGGAAGATTTCTTATCCGTAGCAGATGCAAAATCAATCATGCCTCCAAAATCTACCTGGTTTGAGCCAAGAATGAAAAATGGATTGCTCGTACATGAACCCTGATTTGTTAATTGAGTTGATTAAGCTAATTGAGAAATCCTGCCCTAAAAATTTTTGAATTATTTTTTATGTTTTTAGTTTTTCAGGCAGTGACTTTACGTCACCTTCGGAAGTCTGACAAGCTTTTAGATGCTGAGAATTTAGTAATGCGAACAGGAGTTGAAAAATTGCTTTCGCCCTTTCAGGGCTAAGGAAAAAATCGACTCACTAATCGGGCGGTGCCCGATTCTATTTGATAAAGCCCTTTCAGGGCAAAATAAGCCTGAAAGGCTTTCATCAAATAGCGTTAACGAGATTTAATTGCTATTTTTTAAGCCCTGAAAGAGCGAAAACAGTACTATCAACTCCTGATTCGCATTAGTAGTTAATTTAGTATTACCTCAAGTTCATTTCCAATAAAAAACGGGTTACGAAATTTCTTTCGTAACCCGTTTTATTATTCAATTCTGGACGATTATCTGTAACCGCCGCCGCCGCCATAACCGCCGCCACCGCCGCGATTGTAGCCGCCACCGCCGCCGCCTCTGCGACCGCCGCCACCACGATTTTCTCTAGGTTCTGACTTCTTAACAACGATAGTTCTATCGTCTAAGTCAGTGTCATTCAAGGCATCAATAGCTGCTTGACCTTCATCTTCATTTGGCATTTCAACAAAACCAAATCCTTTAGAACGACCAGTAAACTTGTCAGTAATAATTTTCACAGACTCAACTTCACCAAACTCTTCAAATGCTGATCTTAAGTCAGCTTCAATAGTGTCAAAATTTAATTTGGCAACAAAAATATTCATAAAAAAAATTTAAAAATCCTGCTCGGAAAAACTTAAATCGGAAGTAAAAAAAGAGGAATTTTCAGTTGAATCCTTAATTATGGAAGGATAGAATCCAGCTATTTTGTTTAGAAGAGAAACGCCTTTTGGGACTTTCAATTATAAATTAAATAGAAATCTAAAATCAGGAAAAAATGAAAGTTTTGCTTTTAAAACTCGTGAAACAAATAATTCTTAACAGATAAATGAAAAAATAAAATATAAAACTTAAGGTAGGATAAAAGCAAAACTGAATACAGAAAACTAATAGCCTAAGAACTTAACACCTTACAAAGATAATAAACGAATCAGGTAAAAACATGTTACACACAAAATATTTTAAAATATTTTATATTTAATAACAAAAAAATCAATCAATTAACAGTTCAGGTTACAATCTCCGCAGCCAACAACTCATCCGGAATTGCAAATGCGTCCACTAATCCATGTGCATCTTTTCGCAATTTCAAACATAGGTTTTGAACCATTCTTGAAATATGCTTGGTTTTGGTTGGTGCAAAATACTCTTCTTCCAAAAACCATCCTTTGCGTGATTCGAGCGTATGAAGCGCGTACAATGCCGCTAAATCTTTTAGAATTGGTTGCAACCCTTCGTCAGCTGATTCGATGGCTTGATAAAAGGTTTTCATGACCAAAGCTTCAGTGTATGCTTCTCCCAAAGCTAAAACCCGCGACTGCACTAACATGAAAGCGTCTTCTGCACGGATTCCAGATTTGATTTTTTCTCTGATTTTTGAACTGATAACATAGACCAATCTATCTCTTCGATAATTGAGCGCATCTATATGGAATTGCGGATCTAATAAGTGATCTTCATCTGTATTTCGAATGGTCAATGGATTCATTTCAGAAACTGTAGTCGAAATATTTTTTCCAACAAACCTCAAAATACCCGTCATTCCTTCATCACTAAAAGATTTTCTAAAATCCGTCAAAACACCTTTAGCGGCAAGTTGTGTCAAAACCGTATTGTCTCCCTCGAAAGTAGTAAAGATGTCCGAATCTGCTTTCATATCAGCAAATTGATTCTCAGCCAAATATCCTTTACCGCCACATGCTTCACGACACTCTTGAAGTGTTTTCGTGGTGTGCCAAGTTGCATAAGATTTTAAACCTGCAGCCATGGTTTCCACATCTCGCATGTCGCCTTTTTGAGCATCTGTATATTGATACGCCAAATGTTCCAAAGCAAAATGAAGTGCATATGATTTTGCCAACAATGGCATCAATCTGCGTTGGTGGCTTGGGTAGTCCATCAAAAGTACTTCTTGACCTGTTGCCGTTTTTCCAAATTGACGACGACGCAAGGCATATTTAATGGCAATTGTTAATCCTTTTTTGGCTGCGCTCAGACCTGCTTTTGGTACCGAAACTCGACCACCAACCAATGTTCCTAACATGGTAAAGAAACGTCTTGATGGTTTTTCGATTGGACTGGTGTACTCCCCTTCTGGACTCACATCGCCGAATCGATTCAATAGGTTTTCGCGAGGCACTCTTACATTATCAAACCAAATACGGCCATTGTCAACGCCATTTAAACCTAATTTATAACCACAATCTTTGACACGAATTCCAGGCAGTTGATTTCCTTTTTCGTCTTTTAATGGAACGACTACGGCGTGTACTCCATGGTTTTGGCCTTTGACAATCAACTGGCAAAAAACAGAGCCGATTTCTCCATGCAACGCATTTCCAATGTATTCTTTTCCTGCTCCGTAATCGGGCGTATTGATGATAAACTCCTGTGTATCAGGGTCGTAGGTCGCAGTTGTTTCTAATCCACGGACATTCGAACCGTGACCAGTTTCCGTCATTGCGAAGCACCCGAGTAGTTCTACTTTTCCAGTTTTTGTCAAATATTTGTCGTGGTGTCTTTTGGTTCCCAATTCTAAAACACTACCGCCCCACAAACCGACTTGCACTCCGAATTTGATGGCTAAACTCAAATCATGATAGCCCATCGTTTCAAAAACACGGATGTATTTTGCCATGCTGTCCTCACCTCCGTATTCTTTTGGATAAGCTAATGCGCCCAATCCTTGATCAGCTAATAATTTACACCATTCTAAAACTCTTAATCTAAATTCTTCTTTGTTTCTAACTGTTTTTAATTCGAAAGCGGGGTCTTTTAAAAGTGTCATCGTTTTGCGTCTGATGTCGGCAAATTCGCCATCGAGCAAATCGGTCATTTTATCAACCTTAAAACAGGTATTGCACTCTTCTTCTTCGACTTGTTTTAAATCAGCAACTTCTGGAAAAATGGAATGGTAATTTCCCATATCCACCAATCCTAAAATGCTTTCTAATTCAACCAATGCGGCCTTCGTGTCATCTGCTTCCCAAAGTTCTGCGTCTTTGTGTCGCGCTACTCCGGCCTTCCCCATTGCCAAAGCTAAATCGGCCATGGATTTTCTTTTTTCAGCTGGTAAACTGATGGCTGCTCGTTTCATTTCGAGTTCCCAAAGTTTTACTTCTTCTCTGGTTGGTGGCTTCAATGGGTTGCTCCACTGGTTTAGCGTTTCTAAATCTTCTTTTGTTAAAAATGGAAGATTCAACACCTTCTTTTTTATCATTTTTAATTCAGATGGACTGAGGACTCGGTCGGCCCATGCAACATATAATAATGGTATTAAACTTTGAACGCCTGGAGTGAATTGAGATGGATTGGTTGACATAAAATATGGTTTTTATCTTTTTACTAAAGACAATTCTTAGACAGCTAATTTCAAGAATAATAACACTATTTTCTTAACTATGTTCTTGAATATAAAAGAATTTGATTTTTAAACTATCAATCGTTAGTTTTGTATTACATACTGTTAGTCTAATAATATGAGCGATAAATTTCACACATTAAAGGTCATTTCCGTTGAAAAAACAACGCCCGATTGTAGTATCATTTCATTGGAAATTCCAAATGAATTGAAAGGGCAATTTCAATTTAAACAAGGACAATACCTTACATTGAAAGCACAAATCAACGGAGAAGAAGT
>CALDSS010000047.1 GCA_937924495.1 uncultured Saprospiraceae bacterium | reverse complement strand
CGTTAGAACTTCTGTTCATCGCAACTTGAATTAATAAATGAATCAACCAATCAACTTAATTACACAGCTTGAACTACATCATACTGCGTCAAAACATGCATACTGCCTGCTTTATCTTTTGCTACTACGGCTTTGTTTTCTTTCGTAAAATATCTACTCAATTGTGTGAATGGTAAATCTTCTTCTACCAATGGGAAAGAAGGGCTCATGATTGCACTTACTTCATTTTCAGAATTAGCTAACGGATTAGCAAGGATATGCTTCAATACAGCACTTTCTGTCAATGAGCCAACCATCGTTCCGTTGTCCATAACTGGGATTTGAGAAATGTCTTTGTCTTTCATAATATTGAATGCATCTCTGACTTTCGCATCTTTTTGAACAGAAATAAAGTCTTTGACCGATTTCTTTGTAATCAAGTCTTTTACTTTCAATTCATCATCCAAAAATCCACGGTCACGCATCCAATCATCGTTATACAATTTTCCAACATAACGACTTCCGTGGTCATGGAAGATTACCACCACCACATCGTCTTTGGTTAATTTATCTTTTAATTGAATCAAACCTGCAACTGCCGAACCACACGAATATCCAAGCAGCAGTCCTTCCTCTCTTGCCAATCGACGAGCCATCAAAGCGCCATCCTTATCCGTCACTTTTTCAAAATAATCGATTACATCAAAATCTACATTTTTGGGTAAAATATCTTCTCCAATTCCCTCTGTGATGTATGGGTAGATTTCTTTTTCGTCAAACTCACCTGTTTCATGATATTTTTTGAAAACAGAACCATAGGTGTCAACTCCCCAAATTTTTACATTCGGATTCTTTTCTTTTAGAAATTTCGCAGTTCCAGAAATGGTTCCTCCTGTTCCAACTCCAACAATTAAGTGGGTGATTTTTCCTTCCGTTTGTTCCCAAATTTCTGGGCCCGTTGATTCATAATGCGCTTGGCGATTGCTCAGGTTATCATATTGGTTACACCAAAAAGAATTTGGAATTTCTTTGCTCAATCTTTCCGCAACACTATAGTATGACTTTGGATCATCAGGAGTTACATTAGTAGGGCAAACAATTACCTCTGCTCCCATAGCACGAAGAATATCAAACTTCTCTTTTGATTGCTTGTCAGTAGTCGTAAATATACATCGGTAGCCTTTCACACAGCCTGCCAAGGCTACTCCCATTCCGGTATTACCAGAAGTACATTCGATGATGGTTCCGCCTGGTTTCAATTTTCCAGCTTTCTCAGCATCTTCTACCATTTTCAAGGCCATTCTATCTTTGATAGAATTACCTGGATTAAACGTTTCTACTTTTCCTAAAACTAAAGCAGGGATGTCAGCAACGACTTTATTCAATTTGATCATCGGTGTATTTCCGATTGCTTCAAGGATGTTGTTATGGTACATTCGTGTATTTTATCTTTTATATTATGATTTTTTGTAATAAAAAATCAGGCCAAATATTGTTTTGAAAAAGCTTAGAAAAAGAGCGGATATCAAATATATTTTTGAATCGGCGGCGAAATTCCAATAAAAAACGGGTAATTGGAAATTCCAACTACCCGTTTTTAAAAATAATTTTTAGACTTAAGACAACTTCAATGCCTAGTCCGCGACTAATTCAAAATCAGTTCGACGGTTCTGAGCACGTCCATTATCTGTATCATTTGAAGCCACAGGCTTGTCTGGGCCATTTCCAACTACGATAAATCGGTTGAAAGGCATATTGTGTTCATTCACCAAATAATCTCTAACTGAGGAAGCACGCTTCTGAGATAGCGAAACATTAGAAGCTCTACTACCTGTAGAATCGGTATTTCCTTCAATTCTAATTCGTTTGTTACCAAATGCTTTTGCAATTTCTACAAACTCTCTGTCGATGATGTACTTGGCATTTTCGTCTAAACGAAACTCTCCCGTTCGGAAACGAATACTAACTTGCTTAGAAGCGATGGCTTCTTTTCCTTTTCCTTCGTCAGCGGTGATTTTGGTAAACGTTTTACTTTTTTCTGCTGCATGTTGAGAACCCGCTAATCCTTTTGTGCTCTCCACAATTTGAGGATAAGAAATCAATCTCCAGTTTGGTACATTTCCATCAATGTATCCTAAATCCTTGTAGGTCTGAGCCATTCTTGAGTAGAGGGTATTACCCGAAACGCCATTATAACTTTTATCCAAACCAAAGAAATTCAAGTTGTCTCCGTGAGTGGTAAGACGTACATTATTGATGGCCTTGTAAGTATCATCAACTGTGAATCCAGCAAAGTTATCAGCTAAAATTCTGGCAGCTTTTTTCTTATTAGAATCAGAAGAATTGATTTCGGCGGCACCTTTCATCCAACCTTCATACAATTGACGAACTTTGGTTTGATTGGCATCTACCCATTCTCTTTTTGCCATAAAAATATCTGCAATGATATTAGAAGCTGATTTTGAACTTTCCAAAACTCTTGCTCCTGGTACAGCCTGAACACATGCTTCATCATCTGGAGACCAAACAACCGCTGCATCTACCTGACCTGATTTGAAAATTTCAGCTGCATCAATGGCATTCGCTTGGAAAACAATGTCCACATCTTTTGTAGTCAAGCCACCTGCCTCAAGCAACCAAATCAAGAAGGAATGAGAAGGCGTTAACTCCGCAACTGCGATTTTTTTACCTTTCAAATCTTTAACTCGATTAATGCCTCTTCGAGCAACAATAGCATCACCACCACGAGACCAGTCGGCTTGAAAAACCACTACTGGATCGTAAGGTTTCAAAGCACCGACCTCTGTAGGGAAGGCATCAATGGTTGCCCACAGTAAGTTCACATCATCATTTTTAAAAGCGGCTCTACTGGCTTCAAAATCATCCAAAATTTTGAATTCTACCTGAAAACCGTAGTCTTTGTAAAAACGAGAATTACGATTGGCTTTGAAGCCCTCGTTGTAATATTGACCACCTGCATATCCACCCCAAGTTACTACACCAACTTTGATGATATCTGAATTTTTATCTCGATCTTCTCTTTCAGATGAAGTGGTTGTATTTGAAGTATTACTATCATTTTGGGTAACATTATCCGTTTGGTTTTGTAAATCTTGACCAGCGTCTGTGTTATTCAAAAACCATTGTACCCCAAAAAATATCGCTCCTACAATGAGTAGCGTAATTAATAATTTAGAAAAGGCTGTTAATCTCCTTGCCATGTAATATTTAAATTTAAAGTGATGGTTGAAAGTTTTTAGATTTCAACTTGAATTTATTCAAAAAAACTATCGTATTGATTTTTACTATTTTTTGCTCTTTCAGGATTTGCAATAGGGGAGTCAAGATCCAAAACATCTGATTCATCTTCTGCTTGCAAAAGTAGGTCTTCTTTTTCATCACCTAAAATAATGGAAACTCCCTTGTTTTCCCACTCTTCCAACATTCGCAAGCCTTCTTCTTCAAAAACTCCATTTTGCAAATCGATGGAATCCATAAAATTAGCAGACATATCCATGAATCTTTCCATCTCGCCCACCTTATGACTGACATCTTCGGCAATCGCTTCTAATGCCATGTCAAACATTTGCTTTTTGTCTTTGTCACCATTTATGATGGTCATGGCAGATTTCATAGCTGAATGACTGGCCATGATGGCTTTTCTTTCTTGGTCTTTCACTTTTACTTGATCCTTCACATCCTCAACCAAGACTTCCGAGTTTTGATACATTTTTGTCAAAACACGATAAAGAATTTCCATTTTTTTATAAAGGTCTTCCAATTTAATATTGGAATCTTTAAGACGCCCTGCTTTCCGACTTTTTAGAATCATAACATTCTGCTCTTTTGACTCTCTGGCCTTTTGAGCCATATTCAAATTAGATAGAATGTCTTTTTTATTGGTAATGATGACCTCATTCAACTTGTGCATTTGTCCTCTCAACTTAGCAATCTGCCTATTCATATTACGCAAATTGCCCTCCAAATCTGAAACATAGCCTTTCAAAATGCCAATTGGGTCCATTTCAATAAAAAGACCCGTAATCCACCTCATTCCAGATTTGTACATATAAGAAACCAAAGCTCTCATTTTAGGATCGAGCGCCATATAAACCACAGCCCCTAAAGCCAAAAGCATTCCTGCAAGCGTAAGCATATTTTGCATCGCTCCAATCAAAAATGGAATAAGAGAAAATAATAAGGCTCCACCTCCCAAAACCAAAAGTGCTAAAACAATTCCTCCAGTAATTCCTTCCGGACGTTGCCAAAAAGACTTTGGTTTGAAATCTTTAAAGTCCATCAATTATTTTTTTGTTTGCTACTCAATCGTAATTATTTCTTACCAAAAACTCTGTAGCCGAAATAGACTAAGCCACCTAAAATGGCAACTTTAAGAATGGTAGCGATGATGCCTCCTAAAAATTTTAAAACCACAATTCCACCCAATACCAAAACGCCAAATCCAATTAATTCATTCTTTTTCATGTTTTTAAATATTTGATTATCAGATGATTAGATTATTTTAAATATTTTTTCATGTTTTCATGATCAGCTTGAATTTGAGAAAGTAGCAATTGGTAAGAAGCCAGAAAATTACTTTTTGTGGCTTGGATTTTTGCTGCTTCTCCAGAAATCGAACTTTGCATTTTCTCCATGTCCTTTTTGTGTTGGTCAATTTGAATTTGCAATTGTTTGATTTGTTCTTCTTTGGATTTTATGGTGGCGCCCAGATTTTTTATCTCCTCCTCTTTTGCTTTAATCTGACTCGACTGCTGATTAGAAACAGCTTGCTGAAACTTCTTTTCCTCCTGCACCAAAACATTGATATAGTGCTGAGTAGAATTTATCAAATCAGGAGCAGAGACACCCATCGTTTGCGCCATCGCAAAAGCAGACTGATAACGCGTGCCTTCATCCATTGACATTTTTTTCAAGGATTCCAACGACCGTTTGTACTCCATATAATCAAAGCCATCGATATTATTCTCCTCTAATGCATTGAGCAATACATCAGTAAATTTTTTCGTGGCTTTTCCACCTGTGGCTGCAGGCGTTGTGAAAGTTTTTGATGGAGTACTTTTTGTATTTGAAGTAGGCGTCGGCTGATTAACCTTGTTTTTAGGTTTCGGTGATTTGTCTTCTTCCTCGACAATAAAAAGCGATTTTATCTTCTTTAACATGAATTAAAATTTAATCAGCTTAAAATCTATTATTAAATGAATTCAATAACTGGTTAAAGATAAATCGGCAAAGTACTTGACTTGTTTTAGGTGACGACGAATTCTTAGACCAGTTATTAAAATTACTCTGCAAAATAAACAAAAGTAAACGATTTGATGAATGACTTTTGAAATTACCATCCCAGTTTTGAATGAAGAAGAGAC
>CALDSS010000046.1 GCA_937924495.1 uncultured Saprospiraceae bacterium | reverse complement strand
GATTCCAGTGTCACGAAAGGTGATCATCTGATCAGGAACTATAGGTCGATTAATCATTGGTTCAAAATTCCATATATAATCATTCCTCCTTCCGATAACGCTCCATTCATAAGAATCCTCATTTAGCGAAAGCGAATCTCCATTTAAAGTGACCTTGCCGCCTCCGCCGAGACATACAATATATGGCTCAACGGTATTGTCCACTACGCCATCAGCTTCAGGAATACCATCAGCAATAGGGGGCTTAATTACTTCCAAAGACATTGTTTTGAAGTCTGTTCCGCACGGGTTTTTGACCTCAAGACGTACAGTGTAGGTACCTGCAGTATTGTAAGTATGACAATTGTCAGTACCTCTTGGACTACCGTCACCATAGTCCCAAGATACAATTTCTAATTGCTCGGTAGGGCAGGCGTTTTCATCAAAACAAATTTCGTCACCCTCGCAGATAATCGAAGGTTTTACCTCAAAATTGGCTTGAGGAGGATTGATAAAAGTCGCCCTAAAGGAGTTGTTGAGGACCGTACCATTGTCTAAAAAGGTTTCCAGAACAATAAAATGATCTTTATCATAGGTACAGGTTCCGAAGAAGTTATTAAAATTAAATATGTGATTTTGATTGGGTGGAGTATTGCTACCTGCCACAGTTTGGATTGGAGAGCCATCACCCCAATCAATTTCAAAATGGTCGATTGGCGATGGAAGTCCGGAAGTTACAGTGATTTTGACGCAAAGATCAAAAGTAATGTTAGTTAAGCAAAACTGCTGATCTGGCCCACATGCCTGAATAGTTGGTGGGGATTGGCAAAATAAGGGGACGCTTACTATTAAAAATAGTAAGGATACTAGGGTTATTTTTTTCATTTTTAGGTGTTTGTCTAAGGCAAAATAAGTTATTTTATTTCATACTTAGGTTAAGATGATTATTGAAATTTGCTTCGTTATGGTTAATCTAAAAGAAATCGGTATTAATTTATGCCCCCACCATTAAGTATGATTTATTTTTCGCTTTCGCGAAATGAAGAATTGAGTTAATCTGCCGAAAGGCTTCAGGAAATTTTAAATTTCTAACATGCTACTTGATGTCTAAGTACAGGGCAAAAATGAAATAAGAGGTTTACTAAACTTAATTTTTAAAAAACTCGCGAATAGAATTAATTAAATCAGTGCATTTAGCGAAGGCGAAGTTTAGTAAACCTATATTTTGTCCTGTACTCAGTAAATCAACCATAATTAAAGAAGCTCCATGAATTTTATTATTCATGGGGCTTTTTATTTTGATACAAAAAAGTATTGGAAAGTATATGGTTACTAAACTTCGCGTTGAAGTCATAGCTCGATTTGGAAGATTTGAGACCGGAATTTATTTAAAATCAAATTAACTAACCTTAAATTCTATTATATGTCTTGTACAGCTTTTTTGATATCCAAAACCTTCTGAGTACAATATCCAACCTAAGGTAATTGGGTATTTTTCCGTAAAATTGGAAAATTTTCGTAAATACTTCAAAAAATAAGCCCCGAAAATTAGAAACATTATTTTAAAAAAAATTATTTAAAATAAACACTTCTTAATAAAATTATATCTTTTACCCTGATACAATTATTCCATATTACGACATTTTTTATTCAAGTTTTACATATTCCTCTGATAGCGTACAAAAGTCATTAGGAATATCTTTGCAATCTACTTACGACTTTTAATTATAGAATTCCTACCTCCCTCTGCCATTAGTAAGTTCCATTATTTTTGCAACCCTTACAAGGCAAGCCCAACCAATGGTTTAGGCTTGGACTAACCAAATATCAAAACAACACCTAAATTTCACTAACGACAAAACTTTCAAGAATGAAATCGTTTGCCTTGACGTTCTTTGCTACCCTTTTATTTACAGGTAACTGCCTGGGCCAAATTATTTACGTAAAATCTGGTAGCAACGGAAATGGTCAAAGCTGGGAAACTGCTGCAAATTCTCTTTCTAGAGCACTTCAAGTAGCTACTGCTGGCACCCAAATCTGGGTTGCGGAGGGCACCTACTTTCCTTCTCAATGCAAACATTGTACAAAATCTGACAGGGCTGAATCTTTTAAAGTTCCATCAGGAGTGAAAGTTTATGGAGGATTTGCGGGCAATGAAACCTCCATTGAACAAAGAAATATTAAAAAACACAACACTCAATTAAGTGGGCACATTGGTGCTGATGACTCTTTTGACAACAGCCAATCAGTAGTATATTTTGAAAATGCAAACAAAGAAACTCTCCTTGATGGCTTTACAATAACTGGAGGATTGGCGGATAATAAAGAAGCCCGCGACGGACATGCTTCCAGATCGGGCGGAGCAATCTATAATTTTGCATCGGGGGATAAAAAATCATCTCCAGTAGTAAAAAACTGCCTCTTTTTTGAAAATTCTGGAGCAGAAGGAGGAGCTATTTTTAACTATAGTGAAAAAGGAGTTGCAGGTACTACAACAATAAACTGTACGTTTCTAAAAAATCTATCTGTAAATGCAGGTGGAGCTGTGATGGATAATTGTACTAAAATGGCGACATCTACATTTAGAAATTGTAAATTTATCAATAACAATTCAAGATTTGGCGGGGGATATTTTTCAACAAATGCAAACCCGAATGAAGAAATATTTAATAATTGTAAATTTATCAATAATGAATCTGAATATGGAGCAGCGGGCTTCATTTCAGCTGCATCTAAAGGCATATTCTTCGCACAAAACTGTACTTTTAAGGGAAATAAATCAAAAGACAAACAAAGTATTTACTACCAACAAAGTAATAATCTCAATGAAGTGATAAAAGAAACTTTGAAAGCCAAGGCTGGCTTTTCATTATGAATAATTGTTTCTTGAATAGTTTAGTAATTAAATTCTGAAGCCTGCCGAGTGGCAGGCTTCTTTTTTTAAGTGCTTGAATAAAATTATTTTCAAATAAGAAATTCTTCATGAATTAAGTTTCTCAATTAACTTAATGAGACTCAATTAACTACTTTTATTAGCCTTTTCAACTGCACCACTCATCAAATAGGATTTCAAGAATTCATCAATCTCACCATTTAAAACTGGATCAGGATTATGAACTTTATAGCCCGTTCTCAGGTCTTTGACCCAACGGTCATCCAACACATAACTTCGAATCTGGCTTCCCCATTCGTTTTTCATCTTTCCATCTTCAATCTTTTGTTTTTCAGCGCGTTTCTTTTCTATTTCGATAGCGTAAAGTCTTGATTTCAAGCCTTTTAGCGCTGTTTCTCGATTCATGTGCTGAGAACGTTCTGCCTGACACTCAACTGCAATTTTAGTGGGTAAATGCGTCACACGTACCGCAGATTCCGTTCTATTTACATGCTGCCCTCCTGCCCCACTTGCTCTGAAAACATCCCATTTCAAATCAGCTGGATTAATTTCAACTTCGATGCTATCATCAATTTGCGGGTGAATGAAAACAGAAGCAAAGGAGGTCATTCTTTTTCCTTGCGCATTAAATGGACTCACTCGGACCAACCGATGTACTCCATTTTCTCCTTTCAAGTAGCCATAGACGTAATCTCCTTCAATGGCCATTTCAACAGAGCGAATACCTGCCACGTCACCATCTGTTTGATTGATCAAGGTGGTTTTGTAGCCGTGACGTTTGGCCCACATTGAGTACATTCTGAAAAGTATGGAAGCCCAATCACAAGCTTCATCTCCTCCTGCACCAGCATTGATTTGTAAAATGGCGCTGAGTTCGTCTTCTTCGGCATTTAAAGTAGAACGGAATTCAGCGTCTTCTATAAGTTTGAGGGTATCCGCAAATTTTTTATTGACTTCTTCCTCAGTGGCTTCTCCTTCTTTCCAAAATTCAAAAAGGACTTCCAAATCATCTACTTCTCCAGAAATTCCGTCATATTCCTTGACCCAATTTTTGTGAGATTTTAGTTCTTTCATCACCACCTGAGCAGCTTTAGAATCACTCCAAAAATCAGGAGCCATGCTTTTTTGTTCTAAATCTTCAATTTTGAATTTTCGGTTATCGACGTCAAAGATACCTCCTTATCAGCGCCGTCCTGTCTTGCAGGTTTTTAAGTTCCTCAATAGTCATAATTTTTATTTTGCGATCCATTGGCGATTTAGGATCGGTTAAAAAAAATAAGCCGCTGCAGTTGCAGCGGCACGAAGATATTTTTTATTGACTTAATAAAAGCGTTCGAAATTAACTTTTTCTAATATTGAAGCTGTTTATAAATAGATTTTAAGCTGCAAATCCGATTTTAACGAATCTGATTTTGTGAAATTTTAAATCCGTTGCGAAGGCTATGAATTGAAAATTTGACTTCTTCAGAACCTTTAACCTCAAATTTTCGCTTCTAAGCCTTAAACTACTTCAAGAAATGATACCTCCAAAAGGTTTCCTATTGAAAGCCCATCAAAGAGATAAAGAAAATTAATTCAGAATTGGGTGGAACAGAACCATCTGGAGTACCATAGGCACCATACCCCAATTCAGGAGGAATGAAAAGAATATAGGTCGCTCCGGCTCTCATACGAGAGATACCGTCATTCCATCCAGGAATGATACCTTGTGTTCCGAGTTTAAAGGAAAATGGCTTCATTCTATCAAAGGAGGAGTCAAATTTGAAACCGTCTTTCAACATTCCATAATAATGAACATAAACTCGCTCACCAAACTTTGGCTTTTCCCCAGTCCCTTCTGCCACTATTTTGTATTTGAGCCCATTGTCCACTTTCACTAATTCCTTCTCTAATTCGCCACTATTATATTTTTTTAAAATAGGCACCATCGCTTCCGATACACGCTGAACATTAGAGACTGAACCTTGATTTTTAGAAATGCTATCAATGATTTGTTTATCTACCTTTCCGGCTGCTTTCTCTGCATCTGATAGTTTGTCTCCACTGCAACTGACTACCACTACTACATAAAACAATAAACAACTGATTCTCAATAACTTATCCATCATTTTTTGATTAATTCACTTCACTTAAAAATACTAAATAAGCAACTTTAGAATTGGGGGCAACGCCCAATCTTCCTCTATCACCGTAAGCCAAATTGGGTGGAACAAAAAAGATTGCATTTCCACCTTGACGCATCGTTTTGATACCTTCTTCCAATCCAAGGACTGCATCACCTTTTCCTAATTTAATTCTTAGATTTCCATTCTTAGACATGTTTTCCTCAAAAATTTCTCCATCCATATTACTTGCAAGATATTTTATGGCAACAAAACTATTGTCCAATGCTTGTACTCCTGTTCCCTCTTTGACCATAATATATTCTACTCCAGCAGAAGTCCTCGATAATCGACTCGATAAAGTTCCCGCTCGATATTGCTTGGTAGATATTTCCAATATTTTCCCTAACTGCTTTCGAACGTCAGTATTTAAAAGCTTAATTCGGTCTGCATCAGACATCAAAGCCGCAGTTGAGTCTTTGATGGGTGGTTTGACAAATTGCACATTGTTGACATCAACATTTCCGTACTGTGATTCTAAGCTTGATTTAATTTCTTCTCGTTGCGGAGCATTTTCAACTTTAATTTTTTGTTGAGAACTGATTTTCGTGGTTTTTTCAGCAGGAGGAATGGTTTTATCTGAAGGTTCTGTCGTCTGAGCATTTCCAGGTACTGTTATTAAATCATTTATTGCCGTGGGGCTCGAAGTTTGGGTAGCTTCAATTCTTGTTGGTGGCTTTGGAACATCAACGAACATTGGCTCAGTCGAACCACCAGTTTGGTTCGATGGTTCCGTGCATCCGATAGCGAGAATGGCCATCAGAAGAAAAAGATTAGAAAAATTCTTCATGGGATTTAATTTATTCTATCAAGTTTAACGTAATAAGCAACAAAAGGAGCATTTGGCTTGACAGCTTTGGTACCTTTTTCACCGTAAGCTAATTCAGGTGGCATAAAAAAGATGCCGGTTCCTCCAACATCCAACTGCCTGATTGCCTCATCAAGCCCTTTTATCAATTTATTATTTCCTAATTCTACATCAATTGAATTTTCTCTTTTGTAAAAATTTTCAATCATACCGCCTCTATAATTACTACCAAAATATCTTACCGACACTTTATTTCCAATACCTGGAGTGTTGCCGTTTCCACTATAAATGGGCATAAATTCAAGTCCAGAGGGAAGTCGATTTAATTTTCCATTTAACTCACCAGTCCGATAAAGATTCCCGACATCATACATGGCCTCATTCAATTTATCCTCCATGACCACATTCCATACATTTATATTATCCGATTGAGAAGTTGGCCCACCAGGTCTAATTTCATTTTCGGCTGGGTTAAATTTAATATTTTGAGTATTATCAGCAGGCTCTATTAATCTTTGTTTCAAACTGTAAATCAATGGATCCTTACCTTTTTCTACTCGATGTAGATAGATGTCAATATCCATGAATTTGGCGGTTTCATAACCTGGTGGCTTATATTTATTTTGAGAAATATCTGTGCGAATGGTTGCACTATCACCCGGACTCATCATACTAAGTGCCACCACAATTGAAGGAGGCCGTCTATGGGCAGGTTCGGCCTTCATTTGATATTTCAAATAATTGCCTCCCATTCGTGAAGTATAGGTAACTTTTGTTCCAGTTCTATGCCGTAAATGATAATAAACCACATCATTCACCTGTGGAACATCACCGGGTACATCTTTATGCAATTTGAAGAGATAGTCCCCAACTACAGGGACAAAAGGAATATCTTTTTTCACTTCTGGCTCATTTGAACAACCTGTGAAAAAAGCAAGACTCAGTAATATGGAAAATAGTCTCCACATAAAAACGGTTTGGGAATACATATTTTACGATTGCAACAATTGTTCCTTGTATTTTGGTAATACCTCTTTAAATCTGTGAATCATCCACCCCAAACTCTTGAACGAATATCCTCCTGAGGCATTTTTATGACCGCCGCCATTAAAATACTTACTGGCAATTTCTTGAACTGAAAAATCACCTTTTGAACGTAAAGAAATTTTAACGATTGTTGGTTGCTCTGTGATAAAGGCGGCAACTTTCACATCTTTCAGCATCAAGAGATAATTTACAATCCCCTCTGTATCACCTCTTTTTATATCGTAATTTTCGTAATCTTTTTTATTTAAAACAATAATTCCTGCTTGAAATTCGGGCAAAATTTCCATTCGACGCGCTAAACAATGTCCCAATAATCTCAATTGTTTTTCATTGAGCGTATTGAATATTTTTATTTGAATGGTGTAATCGTCAACCCCTAGTTCTACTAGATCAGCGACAACTCTGAACAATCGAGGAGACGTACTGAACCGAAAAGACCCCGTATCAGTTACGATGCCTGTATAAATACAAGATGCTATTGTCTCATCCAGTTTTTCTTTTTCACCAAAATCACAAATAAATCTATAAACTAACTCACAAGTAGAGCTTGCTGTAATATCTGACAGCTGATACTCCGCAAATGGTTCTGGATCCAGATGGTGGTCGATCAAAACCTTTGGTACTGTCAAAGAATTGATTATTTCTCCTGACTTATCTATTCTATCAAGTGAATTAAAATCAAGACAAAAAACGATGTCTGATCGCTCCAAAGTGTCTTTTACATCATCTTGCTCAATATCATAAATTAGAATCTTTTTCGCATCTTCCATCCATTCAAATCCTGCTGGATACTCAGATGGGAACATTACCCTTACTGTGTGACCAAATTTGTTGAGAAAGTGATATAAGCCCAAAGATGAGCCAATGGCATCTCCATCAGGATTCCGATGAGAAATGATAGAAATGTACTTCGGTACAGATAAAAACTCCTTGAGTTCAGTAATATTTTCCATAAAAATTAATCGCCAACGAAGGTCGAAAAAAAAGCGGATTACTTATCAAGTAAAACTGCTTTTTTTAGGTGTAGTAAAAATAAAGCATTTGAAATAACTCTTATAAGAACGATAGGTTGCGCGATTTTACTGTTTTCGGATGGGAAAAATGCATTTTATAGATATGAAAAATACCTATTTATATTTGGATAATTGGCTTAAATGTTGTCGGATCTATAAGGTTACAGCTACTTATGCGAATACAAGGAACGATACTTCTGTTTCTGACACTTATGATGTCAACTTTATCGGCTCAAACCAATAAGCCGCAAGGCATCGCCATCAAAAAGATTGACAAACCAGTAGTCATTGATGGAATTTTAAACGAATCTTTCTGGAAAGATATTAAACCTGCATCTGGATTTTATCAACACTTTCCGTCTGATAGTACCTTGGCAAATGATGATACGCAAATACATTTTGCCTTCGATAAAAATAATCTATACATCGGAATTCGATGTTTTTCGAGTGGAAAACAATTTATTACGCCTTCTTTAAAAAGAGATTATTCTGATAGTGGCAATGACAATATCACTTTAATATTTGATACTTTTCAAGATCAAACCAACGCCTTTGTATTTGGTGTAAATCCGCATGGCGTAAAAAGAGAGGGTCTAATTATCAATGGAGGAAATGAAGCCAAAGATTTATCGCTTTATTGGGATAACAAATGGGAAGCAAAAACGGTAATTGCAGAAGCATATTGGTTGGCAGAAATTAAAATTCCTTTTTCAACGATTCGATTTAATCCTAAAAATATCGTTTGGAATTTCAACTGTTTTAGAACCAACACCGCTTCAAACGAGCAAACCTCTTTTAAGAGAGTACCCCGAAATCAACCCATTTTCAATCTTGCTTTCCACTCTAAAATGAAATTTGAGGCTAGCCTGCCTAAAATAGACCGTTCAATTTCAATCATCCCTTATAGCTCTGGGGCAATTCACCAAAACCTCAGCATGGAAGATGTAGAATTTAAAACCAGAGGTGGTTTGGATGCAAGACTTTCTCTTACGCCCAGTTTCAATATGAACATTACGGTCAACCCAGACTTTTCGCAAGTAGAGGTAGATCATCAGCGAACCAATCTTTCAAGATTTGAGATTAGTTTTCCTGAACAGCGCCAGTTTTTCTTGGAAGATCAAGATCTGTTTGGAAACTTTGGTAGCTCAAAAATTAATCCTTTCTTCTCTCGTAGAATTGGTCTTTCGACTGATAATACGGTAGGAAATGCTATTGAGAATCCAATTTATGCTGGTGTTCGATTGAGCGGAAAATTGAGTAATGACTGGAGAATTGGTTTTCTATCTACACAAACTGGAACAACAGAAGCCAATCAACAACCCAGTTTCAACTACAGTGCTTTTTCTATGCAGAAAAAGGTTTTTGGTAAATCTTTCATCAGCATGTTATTTGCCAACAGGCAAATGTTTGGTGGCGAAACTTCCTATGGTGACCATGAGTCATACAGTAGAGTGGCTGCTGTAGAATATAATTTAGCAACTCCAAGCAATCGTTGGGCAGGAAAAGTATTTTATCAGCATAATTTCAGACCAGATTCGACCTATCGACTACCAATTGCCCAGGGAGCTGAAATAACTTACAAACGTAGGAAGTTTTCAGTAGAATGGCTCCACCAATACGTTAATCGGGATTTTAATCCGATGACAGGGTTCATCCCCAGAAAAGACTTTTTTAGATTAAACCCAAATGCTCAATTCCATTTTTATCAAAAAAATGCACTCATAGTAGAACATAGCCCAGGGATAGAAATCAATAAAATATTCCAAAAAGAAGTAGGAATAACGGATGATGATTATGAAATTTTTTACAACTTAAAATTTAAAAACAATCAGGAGCTCGTCTTGAAATATGACCAACAAGATTTTTTCCTTTTTGAGCCATTCGACCCACTAGGTTTGAATGGTTTAACTGTTCCAGACAGTTTGTTTTATTTTCAAAATTCGTACTCAATAGATTATAAATCAGACCCCAGGAAAAAATTTAATTATCGAATAAAAACTAAAATTGGCGACTATTTTGGAGGAAAACTCTATGAAATAAAAACAGATATCAACTTTCGACTACAGCCTTATGGAGCCTTTGCTATAGAAACTGATATTACTAAAATCAATCTCGAAGCTCCTTTTGAGGATAGAGTGCTTTATTTAATCAGTCCAAGAATAGACCTTACCTTCACTAAAAAGTTGTTTTTTACTACCTTTATCCAATACAATTCGCAGATTGATAATTTAAATGTCAATTCAAAATTGCAGTGGCGATTTGCCCCTGTTTCGGACTTTTTCTTAGTTTATACTGAAAATTTCTATCCCGATGAATTTAATTCAAAAGGAAGATCAGTCGTTGCGAAACTCACTTATTGGCTTAATCTTTAATATTCTTCAATTTGAGAATTTCTTTATTTTTCTTTGTATTGTTTCTTTTCTCCTGCAATTCGTCACAGCGCAAAAAATGCAAATTTGGAACCCCATCTCCAATTTTTTCCTCTGAAATGGAATCGGTTCTTAAGCACAATTTTGAATCTACCGCCCAAGAAGGCAATGAAAATATTCTTTTTGACAATCAGCTGAATGTTGAAATTGAACAATCCGGTTGTGATCATATCAGACAAGTATTTAAGTTTTGGATTGAAAAACCTGGAGAAGGAGAACCGAATTGGTATTTTCTCGCGGCTGAACAATTTGCTTACCTTAGCAACATCTCTAAAGAAACAAAAATACTTGGCATTTGGGCCGATGTCATTGAATCCAATGCTAGTCAATTCAAATTATCCAAACCCGTAGAAGTAGATTCTGGTTTTTTTGTAAAAATTGATAAAATAGTCGAGGACAAAAAAGTCATCTTAGTAGTCGAGCTTTCCCAAAACTTATATCCTTCAAATAAAAATTAAATGAAAATATTGTTGGTCGCCGCAACAGAATTTGAAATTCTTCCTGTTCTTGAATTTTTAAATGCCAATGCGAAAAAAGAAGGAGAAGACTTTGTCCTTGATGAAAACCGCATTCAAATACTAATAACAGGTGTTGGCATTCCCTACACCATTTACAGTATGATGAAAATTTATGCCCAAAAAGATTTTAATCTCTCCATACAAGCAGGAATTGCCGGAACTTTCGATACAGAAATAAAACTTGGCAGCGTTGTTGAGGTAACAGAAGATAGGTTTGCAGATCTCGGAGTAGAGGAGGCTGACGGGGGTTTCACCTCGCTCTTTGACCTTGGACTAGTTGAACCAAATAAAACACCTTTTAGTAACGAAACCCTAATTAATGCAAGAACTAAAAAATTCGATTTCTTACCGAAAGTAAAAGGGATTACCGTAAATAAAGTTTCTGGCTGTGCAAACAGCATTAACAGAATTAAAGGCAAATACCCAGATACTCAAATCGAGAGTATGGAAGGTGCTGCATTTCATTTTGTAAACTTAATGGAACAAAAGAACTTTATACAAATACGAGCAATCTCCAACGTTGTTGAACCAAGAAATAAAGAAAATTGGGAAATTGGACTAGCTATAAATAATTTGAATTCAGTCCTTAAAAATATGTTGAAGCATTAATTTAATTTGTTCAAATTTTGAAAAAATGATAAAATTTGTCCAATATTGTTTTAATTTGCAACATAATACCAAAAAAATCAAATGAGAACATCGCCTTACCTGTGTTCCCATCATTAACCTCAACAACTGCAAGAATTAAAATTTAAAAGTGCTTTACAAATTTTGAGGGGAGGTAATTTTTAACTGTTAACTTTATTACAAAAACATCAATTTACAATTTGATGGTAATTTGTTATAAATTTTTCGGTAACATCATTTCCCAATTTGCTAACTTCTACTTTTTTTTACTATGATTCAAGTTTTAGATTTAAATTTTCAAGGACAAAAACAAACTATCGCGTGTTTTCTCTTCGAAACTGCTGACGGGCCTGTTCTTTTTGAAACAGGGCCTTACTCTGCAAATGATAACCTTAGAAAAGCAATTAAAAAAGCTGGTTTTCAATTTGAAGACATTAAACATGTTTTTGTCTCTCACGTGCATTTTGATCACGCAGGAGGTGCTTGGGCATTTGCGGAGCATGGCGCAAAAATCTACACCCACCCAGCAGGCGCAAAACATCTGAAATCTCCAGAAAAACTTTATAAATCCGCTAAGCGTATTTACGGAAAGGAAATGGAAACCCTTTGGGGTAAAATGGAAGCCATTCCATCTAGACAAGTTGTCAGTGTAAAACACGGCGACAAAATAAAGATTGGAAAATCAAAATTTCGAGCTTTGCACACCCCAGGTCATGCCAACCACCACGTAGCGTGGGAATACAAAAAATTGCTCTTTGCTGGAGATGTTGCAGGAGTAAAGATCGGAAAATCAATTGTTGTGCCTCCGTGCCCACCGCCAGATATTGATGTAGAAGCTTGGAGTAAGTCCATAAAAATGCTTTTGGACAAACGATATGAAAAAATATATCTAACTCATTTCGGAGAAGTAAATGATACAAAAGCTCATTTAGTGGAGCTTCGAGGTAGAGTTAAAAACTGGGCCAACTGGATCAAACCATATTTTGAAAAAGGCGTGTCTCAGAAGAAAACCATTCCTGAATTTGAGCAATACGTTAATAAACAAATCAAAATGGGTGGAGCTACTGAGGCTACCATAAAAAAGTATGAGCTAGCAAACCCAGCTTTCATGAGTGTAGCGGGGCTCTTCAGATATTGGAAACTCAAGAAGGAAGCGATTGAAAAATCCAAAAGAGATATCGCATTAGAAATTAATGATTGATAAAATCCTTCAGAAGTTTCGTTAATTTTCTACTTCTCAAATAGAAAAATTTATTGCAAAAGATTGATAATCAATGATTTATCAATCTTTTGTAATTTTATGACCTTTACTGTCCTCTCTTATCTAAATTTAATCTAAATAGTTTGGGATTTGGTGTTTTCAAACATATTTTTGCGATCAATTTAATCGAATGCAAAAAACAATTTCTGTAATCATAGCGGACGCTCACTTTCTCGTGAGAGAGGGTTTGAAAAATTTAATCGTTAGGCAATCGAATGTCCGACTAATGGATACTGCTGAAAATGAAGAAAAGCTGATTGAAATTCTTCATTCAAAAAATCCCGATATTGTTTTTATTGATCCTTTCCAACCAGCTGCTTTTACGCTCAATACTTTGAAAGCTATAAAAGAAAGTCATCCCAACACAAAGTTCATTGTCATTACCTCCGAAGACAAAAAAGAGATGATTTATAAAACCTTGGAAATAAATGAGGTCGCTTGTTTCTTAACCAAGGAGTGTGATGATTTTGAAATTATTGAAGGTATTACAGCTATCAGAAGTAATGAAAAATATTTTTGTAAAAAGATTGTAAAGCTAATTTGGCAAAAATCTTTCGGCAAGGAAGATGATGATTGTAAAGGAATTCCACTTTCTGAAAGAGAAATACAAATCGTGAAGTTAGTAGTAGCTGGAAAAATCACTAAAGAAATTGCAAGAGAACTGGAATTGAGTCCGCATACTGTTTATACCCACAGAAAAAACATAATGAAAAAACTGAAACTAAACTCTACTCCAGAATTAGTTTTATTTGCTGTCAATCACGGTCTAATTAAAGCTGGTTAATCTTCCTTAAAATTTTAAATTAATGCAAGAAATCCTCGAGTTGGATTTTTACTTTTTTTATTTAATTAATTCAGGACTGACTAATTCCTTATTTGATTTTTTGCTGCCTATTCTTCGTTTCAAACTTACCTGGATTCCATTTTATCTCTTTCTTATCTGGTATTTGGTTTCTCGGTACAAGAAAATTGGGCTGATAATTTCTCTTGCAGCCATTCTTACTGTAGGTTTTTCAGATTATACAAGCAGCTCGTTAATAAAAAAATCAATTGAACGAGAGCGCCCTTGCAATATTGAACAACCTCCTTACCCCGTAATTCAAAGAATAGGATGTGGAGGTTACAGTTTTACGAGCTCACACGCCACTAACCATTTTGCACTAAGTGTGTTTCTCATATTGATTATTGGAAAAAGGTTTCAGTGGATAAAATGGCCGTTGTTAATTTGGGCAAGCACCATTTCCTTTTCGCAGATTTATGTTGGAGTTCATTTTCCACTTGACATTTTTGGAGGAGCACTTTTAGGTACCTTTATAGCCTTTTTTGCTTACAAAATTGTTACCCATTATTTTCCAGAAATTGAATTACGAAAAAACCTGGCATGACATTTTTTGACTTTGTATTTTTGTTTTTAGCGGTTTTGGTTGGAGGCTTAGTAGCGCTCCGTATTGGTCAAAAAAATGCTAAATTATACCTGAACCTCTTTCTTTCTTTTAGTGGCGCCTATCTGCTTGGCATCACAGCAATTCACCTACTTCCTGAAACGTTTAACCCTTCACGAACTTCGATTGGATTTTGGATTTTAGGTGGTTTTCTGCTTCAATTGGTTCTGGAAATGCTTTCTAAAGGCGTAGAACACGGACACGTTCATCCGAGTCACTCTGTTTCTAAAACCTTCATTTTGCCTATCATGTTGGGATTATGTATTCACGCGTTTATTGAAGGAATGCCTTTAGATGCCGTACATCATTTTCATGATCATTCCGACCATAACCATCATCATCCACTACTTTATGGAATTATCTTTCATAAAATACCAGCAGCTTTTGCGCTTGGATTATTACTCACCCTTTCAGGATTCAATCGAATAACATCAATAATTTGTTTAGTGATTTTTGGACTTATGTCACCAGCAGGTGCCTTTTTCGGTTCCAAATTAGCTCTTTCGATGGAACAGTTTCAAAATCTGATGGGATTAGTAATTGGAACTTTTCTTCATATCTCAACCACCATACTTTTTGAGGCGGATGAAAAATCCCACCACAGAATTTCCTTCAAGAAATTAGCCGCCATTTTAGTTGGTTTAGGATTGGCAATTTTCACTATACTTTAGCGCGTGTTCAAATTTCTATCAATTGGCTGCAAATGGCAATTTTTAAACGCGCTCTTAAAAAGAAAATGCCCTGAAAGGCACTTGACCAATCAGGGCATCAACAGATGTGTAGTTTAAAATCTTACCGACAACTTCCGCCTTTCAGTACAAAAGACTCGTTGTTGATTTTTTTCAATTCGCATCCAAAACCAACCTTTAATATTTCAAGTATATTCTCGATTGATTCATCATGGAATTCAGTTGTAAAAGAACAGTCATTCAATTTCAAATTTCTGACCGCTACTTTTACTTTGTAAATTTCTTCGATTTCATTGATTATTTCTGAGAGGGGCACCTTGTCAAAGTTTAATTCCTTATTTATCCATCCGCCAATGTTGCTTCCCTTGTTTTTTTCGATCGAACCAGAATTCGATATAAAGATTTGCTCTCCTGCTTTTACTTTATTTCCATTCACACGCACAATTCCGTTTCTCACTTCAACCTCTACTCCATTCTTTACATTTTTTACGTTAAAAGCAGTTCCCAAAACCTCGATAACCGCTCCACCTGTTTTTATAATAAATGGATTGTTCTCATCTTTTTCAACTTCAAAAAACGCTTCGCCTTGCAATTCAACAGTTCTATCACTACCGTTAACTGCAAAATGGCTGACGGTAGTGTTTTCGTTCAACCATACTTCAGAACCATCTGGCAAACCTAATTTTTCTATTTGATTGGCTGCAGTATGGATTGTTTCCATACTGTTTTGAGTACTACTATTAAAAAAGAAAAAACCTACCAAAAGCATGAGCGAAGCAGCAATTCCCAATGGAAGGAGAAAATTTCTCTTTACCACTTTTCCTTCGTTCTCTACTTCTCTTCTTTTGTTAAATTCAGTCCATGCTTTATCAACGTCAGGAGAAAGTTCCTTTTGGTAGTTTTCAGCAAGGTCCCAAACTTTTTTATTTATGTTTTCCAATGTTTCGTTTGCTAATTTTATTAAAAAATGAATTGGCTAAGAAGCTAATATTCAATGTTCCGTACATCAGACACTAATTTAAGAGTAGCCCCCCACCCTTTATGCACCATGTTTTAGAAAACACAGTCAGGCAAAAGACAATCATTAATTTGGGAGGGTCTGCGGTCTGATGGCCGACTATTTATCATCCAAAAAATTAGCCAAACCTTTTCTCAAAAACTGAAGTGCTTTTGAAATCTGATTTTCAACAGTCTTTTCAGAAATACCCATTTCTTTAGCAATTTCTTTATAAGTTAGATTTTCAAATCTGCTCAAAACGAAAGTATATCTGCAACGCTCAGGTAGCATATCAATGAGTTGCGACACTTTTTTTCGTAAATCTTTGCCCGCTATTTCTTTTTCGATTCCTGGAGTAAAATCTGGCAAATCTGGCATTTCTTCACTAACCGAGGTTTTTACCTTATTATCTCTAATATAATTAAGGGTCTTATTTCGAGCTGCGCGAACGAGGTAGGATTTTAGGGAAGAGTTAATGTTTATTGTTTCTCTATTTTTCCAAACACTTAAAAATACTTCTTGAGCCAAATCCTCTGCAATTTCAGAATCATTCAGAATTCTGTAAACGACCGTACTCACCAAGGCGAAATATTTTTTAAACATCATTTCCATGCCTTGGTCGTGATTCTTGCCAAAAGCTTCAAGAATTTCCTGATCCGTTTTAGATAAATCTGGGTTCAAACTGGTTATTTTCTGTGTTTCAAAATTTCAAACGAAAGTATAAAACAACTGTAAGATTTAGTCATCTTATCCTTTATTTTTCTGAAACCATCTAATGAATCTCCCCTCAACTTTTTTAAAAATTAAAATAGTTAGATACCTTAACGTCCTCAAAGCAAAATTACTAACCAGTTTTTCAAACTTAAAACTCATATATGAATCAGAGGAAACTCTTATCGCTCCTTATCGCATTTTGCCTTCCTGTATTAGCTTTTGCACAAGAGGCAAAAGGAATTGATGAACGGATTAATGATGCCTTTGCACCTATTTCTAAGTTCTTCGGAGACTTGATATTTTTTGAAATCTCTTCAGGCGTACCTTTTGTATTGGTACTTTTAGTATTGAGTGCAGCATTTTTCACCTTCTATTTTAAGTTTGTAAATATTACAAAGTTCGGAACTGCTATTAATGTAGTTCGAGGAAAATATGATGATATTGATAAATCTTCCGTACCAGTTGGAGCCAACGTAAATGTAGTGGGCGGCGATATCGTAGATACAATTGGGGATGAATCAAAGGATGGAGAAGTTTCTCACTTTCAAGCCTTGGCCACCGCTGTCTCGGGTACTGTTGGTAATGGAAATATTGCTGGAGTTGCCTTAGCTATCGCCTTGGGTGGCCCAGGAGCTACTTTCTGGATGATTCTTTGTGGATTATTGGGAATGTCAACCAAATTCGTTGAGTGTACACTTGGTGTACAATATAGAGATGTTGGGCCAGATGGAACAGTTTATGGTGGCCCCATGTACTATCTTTCAAAAGGACTGAAAGAAAGAGGAATGGAGGGCGTTGGAAAAGTACTTGCGGTACTTTTCGCGATTTTCTGTATCGGTGGTTCTTTTGGGGGCGGAAATGCCGCTCAATCCAATCAAGCCACTATTGTTCTAAAAGATTTATTGGGTCTTGAGAGCACGGGAGCAGGTACAATTATCGGCGTAATTCTCGCGATACTTGTCGGTATCATCATTATTGGAGGTATCAAAAGGATTGCGGCTGTAACTGAGAAAGTTGTGCCTTTTATGGCGGTGCTTTATATGTTAGCTTGTTTGTACATTATCGGTAGTAATATCACTTTGGTAGATGATGCTTTTGCTCAGATTATTTCAGAAGCATTCAGTCCTCGTGCAGGAGTTGGAGCCATGATTGGTGTTTTACTAATTGGTTTCAAACGAGCGGCTTTTTCCAATGAGGCAGGTGCGGGTTCTGCGTCTATCGCCCACTCGGCTGTAAAAACCAGATACTCCGCATCAGAAGGATTAGTAGCATTATTAGAGCCATTTATTGATACGGTTGTGATTTGTACAATGACGGCTTTGGTTATCATTATTTTCAATAATGGTGGAGCTTTTGAATATGGTGGTGCTGATGGTTCTGTAATGATTGACGGCGTTGCTTACGAAGGGGCTGGAATTACTTCCAAAGCTTTTGCAGCATACATTCCATATTCAAATGTTTTCTTGACAATTGCGGTTGTTTTGTTTGCTGTTTCAACAATGATTTCATGGTCATATTATGGGCTACAATCATGGAAGTATTTGTTTGGAAGAGGGGCAACGGCTGATTTAGTTTATAAAATTATTTTCTGTTTGTTCATTGTAATTGGTGCTGCTGCAAACATGAAATCAATTTGGGATTTCTCTGATGCGATGATATTTGCAATGGTATTCCCAAATATGGTTGGATTGTTTTTGTTGTTTCCAGTGGTTAGAGAACAATTGGATAGATATATTTCAGCAATAAAGAAAAGCAATGTGTAAAAATGATCCGTTGTAGGGAGGATTCATGAATCCTCTCTACATGAATCAATGAATAAAACCTGCTTCGATTTTAATGTCGGAGCAGGTTTTTTACTTTTGCCACCTAAAAATTACAATATGAAAATCATTTGCATCGGTCGCAATTACGCTAAACACGCTTTAGAATTAAACAACCCTGTACCTAAAACTGCTCCAGTGGTTTTCATGAAACCGCCTACTGCACTTTTGGTGGGCAACAAACCTTTATACTATCCAGATTACACCGAAGATTTACATTATGAATGTGAATTGGTTCTAAAAATCTGTAAAAATGGAAAGCATGTTCGTCCTGAGTTTGCATTGGATTATTTTGAAAATATCAGTTTAGGAATTGATTTCACAGCCAGAGACCTTCAATCGAAATTAAAAGCAAAAGGACATCCTTGGGAGATTGCAAAAGGATTTGATAACTCGGCTGTATTAGGCACGCTTGTCCCTAAAACAGAAGTAGCAAATCAAAATAATATGGAATTTAAACTTCTGAAAAATGGAGAGATAGTTCAACATGGCTTTACAAAAGACTTCATTTTCTCTATCACTGAAGTCATCTGCTATGTCTCCAAATTTTTTAAATTGCATATCGGAGATTACATCTATACCGGTACACCAGAAGGCGTAGGGCCAGTAAAAATTGGAGATAAACTGGAAGGAATTTTAGTCACAAAATCAGGTGAAAAAAGGCTTTTTGAAACTGAAATCAAATAATGTAGCACAGGCATCCCTGCCTTTGCAGGTGTTTTCATGAATTCAATATTTCAGTCCTAAAAGATTGATGAAGGTGAAATTCAATTCTTTGTCAATTTCTCTTGGGCTTACACAGGCAGGGATGCCTGTGCTACAATTTTGAAAATTGAACTGTTTCTACTCTATGGCGAATTTTCAATTTTACAAAATAATTGCCCGCTGATAAATTAGAAACATCAATCTGCAAAGACTGCTTTCCAAAATCAGATATGATGCTTTCCGCAACAACTTTTCCTTGAGCATCTAAAATCACCAAATGACCATCTTTTCCTTTCTCTGAATTAAAGAATTCAATATTAATAAATTCCTCAGCGGGATTAGGGAAAACTTTCAAAGCAGTTTTCAAATTAAAAGGTTCATTTTCAATTGTTGAGGAAGTCTCATCCAAGATTTCATTCAAATCATAAGATTGAATAGAACGGGCATAGGTAGCTGCCACTAACTCTCTTTTCGCTGCATTATATTCCAAATCATTGACTGGAATGATTGGCATATTCACTCCTAAACGTTCCCAATTACTGCCTCCGTCAACCGTTCCATAAACACCACCGTCCGTAGCCACAAAAATCACAGAATCTCCTCGTTCAGGGATGAGATACACGTCATTGATAGCAATATCAGGCAGGTTGGATGAAATATCAATCCAATTTGAACCACCATTGTCCGATCGATGAATTCGAGGTAGGTATTCATTGGCTCGATAACCACTATGGGTTACAAAAACGGTGTTTGCGTAAGTTGGAGATGCTTTAATTGAAGTAACATAACGATCAGGAAGCCCTGATGAAATATTGACTGACTCATGAAAAATGCCATTAAACTGAGTCCGCCATACATTACCATCCGTTGTTCCAACGTAAACCTGACCAACCACTAAAGGAGATTCATCTAGCGTAGAAATAGTATGATAGGTATTCCCTCCAAAGTCAGTTAAAGTATCTGTCATTGGAATATAAAACGGCTCTGGTCCGATATCGCTTCTAAAGAGTTTATCCGTTCCAGCATAAAGAATATTTGGGTCATGAGGGCTCAAAATATAGGGCATATCCCAATTTCGAGTTTCTCCATCAAGCCCTGCATTTCCATCCAACCAATTTTCACCACCATCAATGGTTACATTGATATTTCCTCGCTGTGTTTCAAAATAATAAATATTAGGATCAGTAGGATGAAAAATAGCTTGAAAACCATCTCCACCCCATAACCTCGGCCAATTATTGATCGAATCTCGATTGCCTCCAGTAGTGCCATTGTCTTGAGCACCTCCATAATAAAGATCGGGTCTGTGCGGGTTATAGGCTACTCTATAAAATTGAGTCGTTGGGATGTTTTCAATATCCGTCCATACTTCCGTATCAAAATCAAAATTGTAAAGTCCACCATCTGTGGAAAGTAAAAAGCCATTTTCTGTAAAATCTAAATCATGTTTATCCGCATGGACGATGTATTCCCACCAACGAGGAGAGGCTCGTTCCCATGTCGCACCATTATCTTGACTTCTCCATAAGTCAACTCCTAACATAAACAAGTCATTATCATCCGCTGGATTCATTCTGATTTTGGCAAAATACCAACCGAAGCCCCCTAATGGATTAGAAGCAAATTCATCGTTAAACCGTTCATAATCTATCAAAACTTCCCAAGAATCACCCCCATCTGAGGTTTGAATGATGGAGTGCATATCATTACGCTCTGGATCAATTAGAATTGCTGTGATTTTATTATAATCAGTTATAGACATGGTCAACCCAATTCTTCCCATTTCTTCTCCATCCAAATAGTCTTCAATTAAATTCACCCAATTCTGACCACCATCAATTGTTTTCCAAATACCAGCATTATCTCCCTTTACATAAGAAACATAATCTGTTCTAAATCTATCCCATGTCGAAACATAAGCTGTCTTTGCATCATCTGGATTCAATATAATATCAATAACACCTGCATCCTCAGACACGAATAAAACTTGAGACCAAGACGCTCCCCCATCTTCAGATTTATAAAGCCCTCTGTTGTTGTCTTTTATGGGTGGAATACCCATTGCACCAGCATAAAGAATATTAGAATTTTTGGGATGTACCTCAATTTTTGAAATAATACCATGTTCAGAAAGACCAATGTTTTTCCAAGTGGCGCCTGCATCTTCACTTTTATAAATTCCATTGCCTATAAAAAATCCACCTGGAATATTTACATCTCCAGTACCAACATAAAGTATATCTGGATTATTTGGATCAATTTCAATTACACCAATAGAAAGAAAGGCCTGATCATCAAAAATAGGTGTCCAATCTGCCCCACCATTTGTTGTTTTAAAAATTCCACCATGTGAGAAACCCGCATAAATTGTATTCGGGTCATTTGGATGAATGGCCGTAGAATTGATTCTTGCACCAATATTACCTGGCCCTTGCGTTTCCCATTCTCCATCAAAACCTTTGGTAAAAAAACGACTTTGAACACTGTTCTGAAGACTAGTCATCGCTTGCTTGAAAGCCTTTAAATTATAGTCCTGATCAGGGTAAGCTCTCATCATAAAGTGATGATTGTTCGGACCTAATTTTGAATCAAGTCGATCATTCGGCTGTTGAATTGTGGTTTTCTTGCCACATCCTGCCATCAATAAAGCAACTGATAAAAAAAGTAGTAGGTGATATTTCATAGATACTTAGCCATTGGTTAATTGAATTCAAATTTATTAATGCAAACCGAATTCTCTTTATTTTAAATAAAAAGATGCTTTCAAATGTCAATTAAAATTGATTTTTCAATTATAAGTTTAGTTTGAAATGTACTTTTGGATGTTTTAGCATGTTTAAGACCAACTTTAAATTACAATCTAAACAAGATGAAATACGGAATTTTACTCTTTTGCCTTTTGGCATCTCCTCTTTTTGGTCAGCAATCTTCTAAGCCTGATTTTGTACAACCATCTTACTCTTCAGGCAAGGAAAGACTACAAAGTTTGGAAAAAAGAAAGGGGTTGATTGAAAACTCTTTGGTAAAAAATGTCCCTTTCAGAAGTGTGGGCCCAAGTATCATGGGAGGCCGTGTGTCTGAATTGGCGGTCAATCCAAACAATCCAAATGAATTTTACGCAGCTTATGCAAGTGGAGGGCTTTGGCATACCAAAAATAATGGTCAATCCTTTACTCCGCTTTTCCAAAATGAAGTGGTGATGACCATCGGAGCCATTGAGGTAGATTGGAAAAATAATACCATTTGGTTAGGAACTGGAGAAGTAAATTCCAGTCGTAGTTCTTATGCTGGTCTTGGAGTTTTCAAAAGTACGGATGGTGGAAAAACTTGGGAGCATAAAGGACTCTCAGAAAGTCATCACATTGGCCGAATGGCCATTCATCCAAACGATCCGAATACACTTTGGGTAGCCGTTTTAGGCCATTTATATTCTCCAAACAAAGAACGTGGCATTTATAAAACGACTAATGGCGGAGACACTTGGGACCAGGTTCTATTTGTCAATGAAAATGCGGGCTGTGTGGACTTGGTTTTAAATCCAAAAGACCCAAATACACTCTACGCCGCAACATGGGAACGCGAGCGCCGCGCTTGGGATTTTTCAGAAGGAGGAAACGGAACAGGCATTTATAAATCTACCGATGGAGGTGCGAATTGGAATTTGCTCACCACCGAAAAAAGTGGTTTCCCTACAGGTGAAAACATTGGTAGAATTGGTATCAATTTATCCATTGATGAGAGTGGCAATGAGTTTTTGTACGCCGTCGTTGACAATCAAAATCGAAGACCAAAAGAAGCTAAAAAGGACAAAAAATTAGCTAAAGAAGATTTCCAAAAAATTTCGAAAGACAAGTTTTTAAAATTGGAAAATGAAGAATTAGGAAAGTTTCTGAAGGATAACGGATTTCCAAAAAAATATACTGCAAAAAAGGTAAAACAATCTGTCAAATCGGGAGAGATTCAACCCAGTGCCTTGTACGAATACTTGGTGAGTGGCAATTCACAACTATTTGATACACAAGTAGTTGGAACCGAAGTTTATCGAACTTCTGATGGTGGAAAATCATGGAACAAAACCCATGAAGGTTATCTTGATGAAGTAACTTATAGCTACGGTTATTACTTCGGAGTGATGCGGGTGCATCCTTCCAAACCAGATGAAATTTACATTGCAGGTGTCCCGATTTTAAAATCTAAAGATGGCGGAAAAACATTCGAAAATATCAATGGTAGAAATGTGCATGTTGACCATCATGATTTGTGGATCAATCCAAATTTGGAGGATCATATTATTCTGACCAATGATGGCGGTATCAATATTAGTTATGACGATGGAGAACATTGGAATACAGTTGTTGGCCCTCCTGTGGGACAATTTTATTACATCGCAACGGACAACGCCAAACCATATAATGTGTACGGCGGACTTCAAGATAATGGGGTGTGGAAAGGAGCTTCAACTTATAAAGCCTCCGACCGATGGAAAATAGAAGGAAAGTACCAATACCAAAGAATCATGGGTGGAGATGGCATGCAAGTGGCGGTTGATTCAAGAGATAATACAACGACCTACACGGGCTATCAATTTGGAAATTATTTCAGAATCAACACCAAAACTGGTAAGCGAAAATACATCACCCCAAAACATGAATTGGGCGAACGACCATTGCGTTGGAATTGGCAAACCCCTATTCAGTTGAGCAAACATAATGAGGACATTTTATACATGGGAAGCAATAAATTATATCGCAGCATGAATCAGGGCGATGATTGGACGGCTATCTCTGAAGACCTGACAAAAGGTGGTTTGAAAGGAGATGTTCCGTTTGGAACTCTGTCAACTATTCATGAATCTGATTTTGAATTTGGATTAATTTACGTTGGAAGTGATGATGGGAAAGTGCATATCACCCAAAACGGGGGTGGCGATTGGGAAGACATTTCAGCTGGATTGCCAGAAAATAGGTGGGTGGCTCGCGTCATCGCATCTTCACATGAAAAGTCAAGAGTTTATTTGGCATTAAATGGCTATCGTTGGGATAATTTTAAACCGATGGTTTATGTCTCAGAGGATTATGGAAAGAACTGGAAACAGATTGGAACTGACCTCCCACTGGAAACCGTCAACGTCATCAAAGAAGACCCACGCAATCCTGATTTATTGTATGTGGGAACAGATCATGGCTTATACATTTCGCTCAATCGAGGCCAAACCTTCATGGCTTTGAATGAGGGATTGCCAGCCAGTCCAGTGCATGATTTAGTAGTTCAAAAACGAGAAAATGATTTAGTGGTCGGTACCCACGGTCGCTCCATTTTTATAGCTGATATTGCGCCAGTTCAAATGATGGTTGACTCCGTTACCTCAAAAGGATTGTATGTTTATGAGGTAGCAAAAGTGAAGCATCGAAAATCTTGGGGAGGTGGCTCTCGATGGTTTAAATCAGATCCGCCAGAAGCTAAAATCCCTTTCTATTCTTCTGGTAATCAATCAGTTACCATTACTGTCAAAGCAGGAAAAGATGTTCTTAAATCATGGAATCACTCCGCTGACAAAGGCGTAAATTATGCTTCTTATGATTTGAAAATTGATAAAAACAAAAAGTCCAAGTACGAGAAATGGTTGAAGGATAATGCAAAAGATAAAAAGGAAATAGAACTCGAAGAAGGCAAATATGATAAGCAGTTTTATATCCAACCTGGGAGGTATGAAATTGAGATTTCGGGTGGAGGGAAAACTGCTAAAAGGAAATTGGTAGTGGAGTAATGTTTTACATCACTCCTGTTCAAGAGAAAGCCTTGCCGAGCAATTGGCAAGGCTTTTTTTAAATTAATTATTTATCAGATATCGAAAATAGCCTTACTTTAAAATTTGAACAACTATAATACATTTAAACTTGAAAGCCTTTTAACATTACATTTGTAATTCCGAAATATATTGTTACCTTAGTAATGATAACACTAATACCCTGTTATCTAATTTTCTCAAATTAGTTAATTTAAACCAAAATCCTCTTTACAGGACAAAAGTAGAATCGGAGGTTTACTAAACTTAATTTTAAGGTAACCTTCGGTATCAATCCTTTAAAATCGAACCTTTAATTTAAGGCGAAGTTTAGTAAACCTATGTTTTGT
>CALDSS010000045.1 GCA_937924495.1 uncultured Saprospiraceae bacterium | reverse complement strand
GCTGCTTTGCTTGCTGGTTTCTTTATAGCGATTATCAATCGTGAGCGTCTTCAAAATCAATTGAAATTTGAACAATTGGAAAGAACAAAAATGGAAGAACTCAATGAAGTGAAATCTCGTTTTTTTGCCAATATTTCTCATGAATTTAAAACTCCGCTGACCTTGATTATTACGCCTTTGAATGCAATGAAACGTAAACTTAATAAGGCGGAAAACAAAAATCAAGTAAACGTAATGCTTAGAAATGCAGAGCGTTTAAATACACTTATCAATCAAATATTGGCACTTTCTAAATTAGAATCGGGTACTGAAAAATTAAAAGCATTTGAATTTGACATCGTAGATTTCTGTGAAAACATTGCCAATAATTTTCACAATTATGCAGAAGAACAATTCATTTCTTTCGAAGTGAAACTCCCTGACCATCCCATTAATTTGTATTTTGAAAAGGATAAAATGTCTAAGGTTTTGATTAACCTACTTTCAAATGCATTTAAATTTACCCAAGAATTCGGACGAATAAATTTTGTTTTACAAGATGAGGCCAATTGGGTTCGAATTGTGGTCGAAGATTCTGGAATCGGAATTCCGGCAAGTCAGATAGAACATGTTTTTGAGCGATTTTATCAAGCGAAAAATGATCGAGTAAATAGTGCAGGCACTGGGATTGGTCTTTCACTCAGCAAGCAATTGGTTGAGTTGCATAAAGGAAAGATTGAAGTGAAAAGTGTGGAAGGACAAGGAACGACCTTTGAAGTATTTTTGCCTAAAGGCAAAAAACATTTAGTCGAATCTCAAATAGTAGAAGTTGCCCCACTTCACATCTTAAGTGAAGATTCTAAAAATGAATTGAAGGATTTTAAAATAAAAGGAATTTCAAAAGAGGTTGGAGGTGAGGTAGAAAGTGAAGATAGTAATGTGCCAGTGGTTTTAATTGCAGAAGACAATCCTGATCTCCGGGCATTCACGCGCACTTATTTACAAACCAATTATCAGATTATTGAAGCAGAGAATGGTTTGAAAGCCTTCCAACTCGCCAAAAAACACATTCCAGATATTGTGATTACAGATTGGATGATGCCTGAAATGACCGGAAATGAATTAGTTAAAAAATTACGTTCCGACGAAAAGACAAGCCATATTTTTATTCTTATGGTCACCGTAAAATCTTCAGACGAAAGTAAAGAGGAAGGATTTGAATCTGGGGTGGATTACTATATCACAAAGCCATTTAATCCAAAACTATTGGATCTTAGAATTCAAAATATTTTAAAAACAAGGAGTAAATTCAAAACTCAATTCCTAACAAAAAACATTGCTTTATCACCTGATCTCCCTGAAACCAATGTTATCTCTTCAAGGGACAATGAATTTTTGAATAAAATCATTGCGATTATTGATGAGAATATTAATGACTCGAAGCTCAATATTGATTTTGTCTGTAAGCAAATTGGTTTTAGTAAAAGCCAATTATATCGAAAAATGAAAGGAGTGGTTGGACAATCTGCTAATGAATTTATTCGCTCAATTCGTCTCAAACGAGCTGCAGAATTATTACTTACTGGAAAATTTACTATTTCTGAAGTAACTTATAAAGTCGGATTTAATGACTTGAAATATTTCAGAGAATGTTTCAAAAATCAATACCAAATGAATCCCTCTGAATATATTAATCAGTTTAAAAAGACGGAGTAGTTTTAGAATAAGAAAGTCTTTACTTACCGTTATTTTTTCGAGTAAATAGTTTTACGGAAAAAAATCAATTCAATTACTCCTCTGATTAGAACCGATTGGTAAAATCCAAATGTTGTTTTTTCAACTTTACTAAGAAGAAAAAGTAAAAAAGAACATGAGTTATAAAATCGATCACATCGTCTGGGCAGTTCCCAATTTCGAAAAAGGAATCGAATACTTTGAAAATCTGACTGGTGTGACTCCTACATTCGGTGGCTATCACAAAACCTTAGGAACCAAAAATGCACTGGTGAATTTGGGTGATGGAATCTATTTTGAAATCTTAGCAATCGATGAAGACTCCCCAATAAAACCACCCCGTTGGATGGGAATTGATTTGATAACCAAACCTACCGTAACTCGATGGGCACTCAAATCTTCTGATTTAGAAAAAGACAGTCAAGTTTTGAAAAACTATCATTCAGATTTAGCTGAAATAAAAGGTGGTCAGCGAACACTTTCCTCAGGCGATATTCTAAAATGGCAACTCACCATGCCGCTTGCTGAACCTGAGATAGAAGTCGCTCCTTTTTTATTAAATTGGAGTGCGTCGGCAGCACATCCCACCAATAATTTGCCAATTGAATGTAATTTGGTGGAAATTCAATTTTCACATCCTTCTCCTAAGTCCATTCGTCCTCTTTTGAAATATTTTGGCTTTGAAAAATTCCTAAAAAAAGGAGACAAAGAAAAAATTTCGATAAAATTGAAGACACCTTTAGGAATCGTAGAAATAGATTAATTTTGGATCAAAAAAATGAGATTTAAAATCTACCTCAGTCTTCTGGTCTTCTCCATTTTTCAACTAAACGAAATTGAATCTCAAAATCAGGTGACCAATACCATCACTCATGATGGGATGGCTCGCTCGTACATCACTTACATACCTGAAAGCTATTCTGGAAATGAGTCGGTGCCAGTCGTTTTTAATTTTCATGGCTATACCTCAAACGCTGGGGATCAAATGAATTATGGTGATTTTAGACCTATTGCGGATAGAGAAAGTTTTTTAGTGGTTTGTCCACAAGGAACGATTGATGGTGCGGGGAATACCTATTGGAATGCACAATGGAATCCGAGTGGTGTCGATGACATTGGTTTTGTCTCTGCATTGATTGATTCTCTGGCCAAAGATTACAATGTCAATTTAAACAGGGTTTATAGTACAGGTATGTCCAACGGTGGTTTTATGTCTTATACACTTGCCTGTGAGTTGAGCGATAAAATTGCCGCTATTGCCTCCGTTACTGGAACAATGACGACCACTCAAATAAGTCTTCAATGCAGACCCGACAACCTTACTCCGATTATGGAAATTCATGGAACAGCAGATGGTGTTGTCCCTTTTGATGGTAATAATGATTGGATGGCTCCAATTGATGATGTAATGAGTTTTTGGGTGGCAAGGAATAATTGTGATCCAGTTGAAGTAACCATGTTGCCTGATATTAATTCAGATGATGCTTCAACTGTTGAAAAACACTTTTATGCTGGTTGTGATGAAAATTCAACCATCGAGTTGATGAAGGTTTTGAATGGAGGGCATACTTGGCCGGGGGCTTTTCCAATTGGTCGTACCAATCAAGACATCAGTGCTTCCGAAGAAATTTGGCGGTTTTTTGCTCAATATGATTTGAATGGAAATTTAAGTTCTGTGGCCAATAAAAATCAGCTTGAAGATTTCAAACTATTTCCAACTCATTCTGAAAGTGAATTGAATTTGGAATTTAAAGCACCTGCTGAAAGAAAAGTTACCATCTTCTCTGTTGATGGAAAAGTAGTTTTTTCAAATTTAATTTTTGATGTGAAAAACCAACTTTCCATTTCTAATTTACACGAGGGGATTTACTTTTTGCAGGTTGATGAATCAAGTCAGGTTAGAACAAAGCGATTTATAAAAATTTAATCAATCTTCGAGAATTTTAGAAGGGGCTTGGTGGCACGACTCCAAGTCGTCCCACCAATTAAGGCCATTCGTGGGACGAATCTGAATCGTCCCACGAATCACTAAGAATCAATTTAATTACTGAATGACAATAATCAGACCCGCTGCTACCATTCTTTTGGGCAGAGATAAGGAGGGAGAATTAGAAGTGTTGCTCTTAAGAAGAAATAAAGCGCTGGCTTTTGCTGGAGGGCTTTGGGTTTTTCCAGGTGGAAAAATTGAACCATCGGAAAAAGAGCAAGCAAATGATGATTTGGCTGCGGCCAAACTCGCTGCTGTCCGTGAAACAAAAGAGGAAGCTGATTTAGATATTGACACGGATTCCCTAATTTTTTATCGGCATTGGACCACCCCTGTGGTAGAACCACGGCGCTACGCCACTTGGTTTTTCTTCGCTGATGCCAACAAAGGAGAAACCGAAGTCACGATTGATGATAGTGAAATCAAAGAACATTTGTGGATAAATCCGCAAAAGGCATTGGACAGATTTGCAAACGGGGGAATGGCCATGTTGCCACCTACATTCATGAGTTTGCAATTGATTCGGAAATGTAAATCGGTAGAGGCCGTTTTGGAATTAATGATGACGGAAGAACCGATTCACATTTTACCAGTTTTGAAATCAGAAGGCACCAAGTTGACCGTCATGTACGAAGGGGATGCTGGATATGAAACTGGTCATTTTGAAACAAAAGGAGCGCGTCATCGATTGAGCATTGACATGCAAAAAGGAGATTTTTTATTTGAATATGAAAACTGTGATTTGCCGCCTGTGAATGGAGGGATGCACTTGGATTAAATTGATAATGAGCGACTTAGAGAAACGCGGATGACACGGATGATCGCAGATTTACGCGGGTTTTCTTTGTGAAACTTTGTGGGGGCTTTGTGCTTCTTTGTGTAACAGCTACTTCTAAATTAGAATGATGTTAGAACCGATAAGAATAGAACTTTCGTTGGACATTATGTTTCCGTCCGTGAATTGTTATTTAATTCCTGGAGAGCAATTGACATTAATTGATTGTGGAGTTGGTTCTCAAAAAAACTGGGAGACTTTACAAAATGCAGTAGAGGAGAATGGGTATAAAATTTCCGATTTAGAACAAGTCATTATCACGCATGAGCATCGAGATCACATCGGAATGATTCCTCGCCTGCTTGAAAATACAAAGGCAGTAATACGTGCACCCAAAATGATTGAAGGATGGTTTAAACATCCTGACGAAATGCGAAAACCTTATATTCAATTTCTTGAAAAGTTGTTGAATTCACTCGGCTTTCCAGATGATAAATTAAAACAGTGTGGCACCTTTTTAGATTTTCTGCGACGTTTTCCAACAATAAAAGAAATGGACAGATTTGAGTTTTTTGAAGAAGGTGATTTTTTGAGATTTGGAAATACAGATTGGGAAGTTTTGAATACTCCCGGTCATTGTCCAACCCAACACGTTTTTTTACAAAAAGAAGAAAAAAGACTTGTCAGCAGTGATATGATTTTGCCCATCGCACCCATGCCGATTGTAACAGAAGACCCGAATAATTTGGGCGAACCTGTCAGGGCATTGAGACAATTATTAGATTCATTTGAACGGTTGCGAGTTTTTGAAATAGAAAAAGTCTATCCAGGGCATGGGCCTGAGTTTTCTGGAGCTAATCCAATGATTGACAAACAATTAGCTCGAATCAAAATGCGAAAAAATGAATGTTTTGAAGCTGTTCAGTCAGGTTTGAAAACGCCGTATGCCATCAACCGAAAAATGTATCCCTATCAAACCGTTCCGCCAGATTTTAGTGGCATGTATATGGTGTTGGGGTATTTGGATTTGTTGGTAGAGGAGGGGAGTGTTGTGAAAATTGTTGATACAAATGGGCATCTGAATTTTGAATTAAGTTAGACGATAACTTCAAATTATCGCCGAACTATTCCATTCGATTTTTTAAGAAACAAAAAAATCCCGAACACAAACGCATTCGGGATTTTATATTTTTATGAATCGAAAAGATTAATTCAATCGCTCAAATATCCCCGCAATTCCTTGTCCTCCTCCGACACAAGCGGTTACCATTCCATATTTCTGATCACGGCGACGCATTTCGTTGAGTAATTGAATCGTCAACTTTGCACCCGTACAACCGAGCGGATGACCTAAGGCAATTGCTCCTCCGTTTACGTTTACCGTTTCTGGATCGAGGCCAGTGGTTTTTATGACACCCAATGCTTGAGTCGCAAATGCTTCGTTTAATTCAGTTTGCTCAATGTCTTTGAGTTTCAAACCTGCTTGTTGCAATGCTTTTGGAATCGCTACACATGGGCCAATCCCCATATATAATGGGTCAACTCCTCCTACTGCACAAGCTACCAAACGAGCCACGGGTTCAAGGTTCAGCTGTTTTACAATTTCTTCACTAACTACCAAAACGAAAGCAGCACCATCAGATGTTTGAGAAGAATTACCAGCCGTGACGACACCGCCATTTTTAAACACAGCTCTCAATTTACCCAAACCTTCCATCGAAGTTCCACGACGGATTCCTTCATCAGTATCGACGGTATGTGAAGCTTCTACACGTTTTCCATCTTTTACAAAAATTTCTTCAATTGTAACTGGAACAATCTCATCTTTGAATTTTCCGCCATCAATGGCAGCAATCGCTCGGTCATGTGAACGCACTGCAAATTCATCTGCTTGCTCACGAGTGACTTCGTATTTTTCAGCGACTGCTTCAGCGGTTTTACCCATACTGACATGGTAGTTGATATTTTCCATAGCCGCTTGATAACTCGGTGCGAGTTTATAACCCGTCATCGGAATTTGGCTCATACTTTCCGCTCCTCCAGCCACATAAATGTGTCCAAATCCTGCTTTGATTTTTCCAACTGCCATCGAGATTGCTTCCAATCCAGAAGCGCAATAACGATTGATGGTAATGCCCGGTACTTCTTTTCCGAGCGCACGCGCTGAAATCAAACGACCGACTTGTAGGCCTTGCTCTCCTTCAGGATTGGCGCAGCCGACAATTACATCGTCCACTGTTTTCGGGTCTAAACCCGGCACTTGTGAGACCAAGTGTTTGATTATCTCTACCGCCAAATCATCTGAACGGTAGTTTTTGAATCCGCCTTTTTTTGCTTTTGCAACGGCTGAACGGTAGCCTTTTATGATATATGCTTCCATCGTATTCGATTTCGGGAGGACGGGAATTCGAGAATTCGGGACACTCCCCATTTAAAATAATATTTGTTTAGTGAAGAATCTCGAAATCCCGATTTCTCGAAATCCCGAAATCACCTCAAAGTGTTCATAAATGCAATGATCATTCTTTTCAATTTATCAGTCATTTTTATCAATTCTTCTACTTCCTTTTGGGAAATATAATTGATGTCAGTAGCTAAGTAAAGCTGAGTTTCAACTTCACAAAGTGAACCCAAGGCAATATCTAAGAATTTCAAAAACATCGGATTAGTTTGATAACTACTTCCTTCAGATATGTTGGAAGCAATCGAAACCGATGCGCGTCTTATTTGACTCGTCAATCCGTATTTTTCCTCTTTTGGAAATTTTTCGGATGTTTCGTAAATGAATTTATTTAAAATTCGAGCAGCTTTCCAAATGCGTAACTCTCGGTATTCATGTCTCATGCTTTTATGTTTTTTTTGAGATTTCGGGAGATCGAGATTTCGAGAACCCGAGACCATACTTATTAAAAAAAAACACAAATTTAATTCTCAACAATCAATTTTCGAAGCCTCAGAAGATAAGTTGCCTTCTCTCTCGAAATCTCGAAATCCCGATTTCTCGAACTCTAATTCCTCAATGGTTTATTATTCATCAACATGTACTGAATTCTATCCAACGTTTTCTGATTACCAAGTAAGCTCAAAAACGCTTCCCTTTCGATATCGAGCAAATATTGCTCACTTACTTTCTGACTAAAAGTCAAATCACCACCACAAAGGACATACGCTACTTTGTTGGCTAC
>CALDSS010000044.1 GCA_937924495.1 uncultured Saprospiraceae bacterium | reverse complement strand
CAGGCGTTATAGTACCCGGGGCGGGACTTGAACCCGCACGAGCCGAAGCTCACAGGATTTTAAGTCCGGCGTGTCTACCAATTCCACCACCCGGGCAGGGTTAGAACCTGTTTAAATTTCAACTTCAAGCTGAATTCGAATTTCAAACATGTTCTAAGAAGTATTTCAACTTCTAAGGACTTAAAAAAAAAGCCTCCAAAAACTGAAGGCTTTTGAGCGGAAGACGAGACTCGAACCCGCGACCCCGACCTTGGCAAGGTCGTGCTCTACCAACTGAGCTACTTCCGCTTATAACTTTTCGCTTTAAAACCGATTTACTTCTAAACGGCTATTTTAAAGCGGCGCAAAAATAAATTAATCATTTAAATATCTCAACTTTTTAAATGAAATTTTCAAAATAGTTGAGCATTCATGGAACGGATGATTCTAAAACAAAGTTCCGACTTATTCAATCAAAGTTAAAATGACCATTAAAATCAAAATATTCTTCTCTAATTTATTGACAATCAATCACTTATTTTGATTCGCCAATTTTGATTGATATTTTAATTTCGCTACCCTTTCTGTTCTTTCCTTTTAAAATAGAAATAAGTTTCTAATTGAGACCGAAGTGGCATATCTGAGTCTGTTTTACGGTACTCATTCGTTTGCTTTTTATCTATCACTCGTGCTTTTACGTTGTCTTTCCACTGCATTTCCATCAAATGCATGATTTCTTTTTTGATGGCTTTATCATAAATAGGAAAAACAGTTTCGATACGATAGCTGAGATTTCTGGTCATCCAGTCGGCCGAAGAGACGTAGAGATTGTCTTCTCCTTCATTATGAAAAAGAAAAACTCGTGCGTGCTCCAAAAACCGATCAACAATACTAATCACCTTAATATTCTCACTCAAGCCTTTTACGCCTGGAATCAAACAACAAATACCACGTGCAATAATGCGAACTTCCACACCTGCCTGACTTGCTTCATATAATTTCGCCACCATTTCTTTGTCCTGCAAGCTGTTCAGTTTGATTAAAATACCACTTGGCTTCCCTGCTTTGGCATTCTCAATCTCATTATCAATATGCTCGACTAATGCTGGCCGCAAATTAAACTGCCCCACCAAAAGATGTTTGAAAGGCGTCCGTGGTTTTTTCTTCGTTTCGAGATAAGCGAAAAGTCTGGCTATCTCCAAAGTAATGCCGCGCCGCGCCGTAAATAGCCCAAAATCACCATACACTTTGGCCGTTCCTTCGTGAAAATTTCCAGAACTCATATAAGAATATAATCGAGCCGTTTTATTTTCAACTCGTCTAATCAAGGCAATTTTTGCGTGTACTTTGATACCTGGCCAACTATAATGCACCTGCACGCCTGCCTTTTCCAGCACTTCGCCCCAATACAGGTTTGCCTCTTCATCAAATCTGGCTTTGACTTCAACAAAACAAGTCACCTGCTTGCCTGCCTTCACTGCATTGATGAGCGCTTGCATAATGCGCGATTTCTTTGCCACCCGATATTGGACAATTTTGATATGCGTCACGTAAGGATCAGCAGCCGCTTCTTCAAAAAACCGAACTACCGATTCGTATGAATGAAACGGCACATTTATCAGTCTGTCTTTTTTACGGATTTCTCCGAAATAGTCTTTCGTATTTTCCAATATCTTAAAAGGCAAGGGAGGCAGCGCCTGATTTTGTAAATGGTCTAACCCAAAAGTTGGAAACTTGAAGAACTCAAAATTGTTATGATAACGTCCCTCTCTCAAACGTCCGTTTTTCTTTATTTCGAACATCTCCGAGATATAATCCAATAATTTTTCAGGCATCTCTCGGTCATAAACAAATCGGGAAGGTGGGCCAACATGTCTTTTAGCAAGACTATTTTTTATTTTTTGAATTAAGTTTCCTGAATACTCATCATCAATATACAACTCTGCATCACGCGTCAGTTTGATTGAATAGGTATCCTTAATTTCATACCCAGGAAACATCGTTCCGATACTATATCGAACCACATCATCTAATATGATAATGTCTCGTTGCTCTGCTTTTTTAGATGGCAGTTCAATAAATCGAGGAAGATGATCTGATGGGATTTTCACCAACCCATAATAATCTTTCACGCCTCGTACATCGTCTTTGTCATACATCTGCACTGCCAAATACAAAGCCGCATTATTGAGGAAAGGCTTTACCTTTTTACCCATCAATAAAACGGGCTGTACGAAAGGCAACATGTGATCATTAAAATACCCATCTAAAAATTCACGCTGCTCATCATTCAATTCTAACCGACGACGAAGATGAATTTTATGGTCTTTGAGTTCAGGAATGATCTGTTTTTCAAAAATCCTACTGAAATCTTCTTGCTGATGATTTACAATATCCAAAATCTCTTTAACCAGTTGCTTCGGATTGTAATCCAGTTTCTTTTTTGTCTTTTTTCCTACGCGTAACAAGTTGTGGTGATTGGCCACCCGCACTCGGAAAAATTCATCCAAATTGGAAGAATAAATTGCCAAAAACTTCAACCGTTCAAATAAAGGCACAGAAGGATCTTTCGCCTCTTGCAAAACCCGATAGTTGAACGACAACCAACTAATGTCTCGATGAATATATGGTAATTCTTTTTCTGTCAAGGAAATTGATTTTTCTCTGTTTGACTTTGTGAGGTCTTTGTGAAACTTTGTGGTATAACTATTTCACAGAGCTACACAAAGATGCCACGGAGTTTCACAAAGTTTAAAATAACTCTAATTGTCCGTTGTTTGGTTCGATGAATTTGGGACCTCTTGTTTCTACATTTTCTAAAAGAGATACCTTTTCGAAAAAATATTTGCAAAGGTCAGGAGCCAGTACATTATCTGGCTCATGGCAAAAGAAATAAATATTTTTCACACCTTGGTCAATCCACCCCTTAAGTCTTGCTACCCACTCGTCAATTCGTTGAAAATCTGTAGAATGCAACTCATTTCCTACAAATCTTACCATTACGGTTTCTGACATTACTTCCATGTGCAAAACATCTCTTCGGCCAGCCACATCTGTAATGACAATAGCCATACCTTTTTTGCCAAGTGCCCCAGAAATCGATTTTAGACTATCGTTTTTAAACCAATCTTCCTGTCGAAATTCAATCGCCAAAGGAATATGACTCGGAAACTTTTCAATAAATTGTAAAAGTGGTTCCGTTCTGTTGGGTGCAAAATAAGGGGGGAGTTGCATAAAACAGCAGCCCATTTTTTCTTCCAATTGTTGAATGCTTTCGCAAAAAGCCAATAATTGACCGCTTGCTAAGCCTAAATCATTTCGATGGCTAACAGTTTGGGGAATTTTAGGGCAAAAACGAAAGTCATCCGCTGATTCAATCCGCCATCTTTCTACTGTTTCAAAATTAGGAATTCGATAATGTGTGGTATTGAATTCAATGGTATTGAACTGACGAGAATAATGGTGCAAATAATCTTTCGTTTTGGTTTTGGGCGGATAAACTTTTCCAATCCATTCTTTCATACTCCACCCTGTGCAGCCGATATATATCGTTGCTTTCTCGTTTGATTTTTCCAGTTTTTCAAAAAAAGCGGCGTTCCTTTCCGCATCTGCTGGCAGCTTAAAATCAACGTTTCCTATATTTGCTAATTTTCCGAACTTCATTACAACTTAAAATCGTTTGTGAGTAAAGGTAAACTTTTCCTAATTCCTGTAGAACTTGGTGTGGGTGCGTTGCATCCGATACCACAATATGTGATTGAGCACATTCATAATCTTCGCTTCTTCATCGCTGAACGAGCGAAGACAGCGAGGCATTTTATTAAAAGCACCAAACCGCCCTATCCTATCAGCGACCTTACAGTGATGGAACTCAACAAACGAGTGGATGCCGCTGAGAAAAAATCTTTTTTACAACCATTATTAGATGGAAAAGATGTTGGATTAGTCTCTGAAGCTGGTTGCCCCGGGGTAGCTGACCCAGGAACAGAAATTGTAAAAATGGCTCATGATGCAGGCATTGAAGTTTGCCCATTGGTAGGACCTTCGTCCATTTTATTGGCATTGATGGGTTCAGGAATGAATGGGCAGTCCTTTGCTTTTCAAGGGTATCTTTCTCCTAAAAAACCACAATTGGCCAATGACTTGAAACGCATGGAACAACAAGCTGCTCGTCATCGTCAAACACAAATTTTTATAGAAACCCCTTATCGAAATAGTGCTTTTGTGGAAACGGCTTTGAAAACACTTTCTCCCAATACGCGATTTTGTATTGCTTGTGATTTGACTATAGACACTCAATACATCGTTACCAAAACTATTGCTAATTGGCGGAAAACTGAGATTCCTGATTTGCATAAGCGGTTGGCTGTTTTTTTGATTTTGGGGTAAAAGAGAAATGTGTTCAAAATGTTATTTCCCCAAAAAAATGCAGTTTTTTTTTTTGCATTATATAAAAAAAAAAACATATTTTCGCATCAGGGAAACAAAAAAAATAGAATTAAACAAAACACCAAAGTACTAAGACTACCCTATTCATTTGTAACTAATGTGTGCTTTACATCAAGTTTGGTTGAAGTTGTCTTGTGAACGGAATCGTTTTGATTTCATAATCAAGGCTCAACATATTATTTAGTAAAGGCCGCCGCCAACCATTTTGCGGATAGTGGCAGCAGCCAATTTTTTAAACTTTCATTTAAAAACTTAAAATTATGAAGAAGTTTTTTCTTTTTTCAACACTCACCGCTTTTTTGGTCTTTTATTCTTGTCAGAAGGAGAAAATTCAAAAGCCAGAAGCCTTTTCAATTGAAAACCATGAAAACCTTATTAAAGCTATTTCAGAAAGTGAAAATTATCATGAATGGGCAATTTCACTATTTGCCAAGCTCAAAATTGGAATGATTAAACTAAATTCTCAATCATTGGCGGAAGTTCGAAGGTTTGAGGAAATGGGAAATAGAAAGGAGAACTTATCAAAAAGTGAATTTGATGAATTACTAAGAACTTACGAATTCACATCCAAAGAAGAATTGGTTGAGTTTATGGAAAACATAATTTCCAAACAAATGATCATTCATAATGAATTTCCAATTCTTAAAGAAAAATCATCAAGTGAAGTTGGAATTATTCTTGGAAAAGCTTTCGAACAATGTGATTCCTGTATAAAAGACATTTTTGGCTTCGACGCAAAAACAGGAACTTTTTCAGATGATCAACCTGATGGATTTATCTCTCAAATTTTTTCATGTGCATCAGCTCCTGGAGCTTCTGTTATTGTTCCGTTAGATCCTACAGATCCGATACTGTGTTGTTCAAACTGGAATGGTGAAATAGCACGAGAATTTCAAAATTGCGCCAATACGGCAATTGGTCTTGCTATTATAGCTGCCGTTGGATGCGCATCAGGAGGAGCAACAATTGCAGGAGAAACTTCTGTAGCATTATCTCCTGCTGCCGGAGCTTCAGGACCTGCAGCTCCCCTTACAGCAACAATTATTGGAGGAATTTCCATTTTTGCTGGCGGAGCAGCAACAGTAACCTGTTTATATGGTGTAAATCTAGCATTTGGTGCCCAATGCGATGCATGCAAGTTAGAAGCGGCTCAAGCATGCATTTATGAGCCTTGCGGATAATCTAACAAAGTGGTTGTCTCATAATTATAGGAATAACTTATGGGACAACCATCTTTTGAAATATACTTATCTTATGAATAAAGCTATTCGCCACTCTCTAAAAATATTGGGTTTCACATTTCTATTTTTTTATTCTTATCTTAAGCTATTCGATAGTTTTGGAAATTTCTTTTATGTAATACCGATTCTTTGCTTTTCTATTTCAGCTACTATGGCTGATAAAAAAATAGGGTTGCAGGTCATGACCGCCACACTTATTATTAGCATCGTAGCACTTTTGTACACAATATACATTTTCGCAAATTGAACGATTCATGTTAATAAGAAAACATTCTAAATATATCTTTTTACTCATTTTAAATGTTTGTTCTTTTGCATTAGAATTATGTTCGCAATCATTTTGCCAATGTAAGGCAGAAAAACCTATCACCATTTGTTATTTTTCCAAAGAGGATTTATGTGAAAGAGCCCCAAGACATTGTTTTCATATTTTTGATGAATTTCCAATTTTTGAATTTCATTTAGTTCCTAAATTAGAAAACGAAATTTACATAGGTAATAATGGAGCTGTTAAAGTAAATTTAGAGTATAAACGATTAAAATACCCTAGTACTGTAACTGAAATAGAAGACTGTAACTGTGATATTTTTTTTACTGGCTCTTACCCAATAGATACTATCTGGAATTGGCAAAACGACACAATGACCGCCTTTCCGGAATCAACTTTAAATGAAGTAAAAAAATGGTCGGAGCTATGTTTAAATAATGTAGCTATAATATCACAAGGCGAGGCAACGATATGGGGATATGAAACGAGAGATTCTTTTGAAAATTTAGGTTCCCCAGTTTCGAATTTATTTGGAAATCCAATCTTTAATGGTCCTTTTGGAGCTATAAGTAACTTTGAACAAACTAGAACAAGATTCCACGGAGTTTTCACTAAAACGCCAGCAATAGAAACTATTCAATTTCTTGCTGTAGACCAAAACGGATTACCATCTATTGTATTAGATAAAAAAACAAATGATTTAGTCATTAGTGATATAGCAATTCTAAATAGTAATATGTCCAATGGCTCAGAGATACAAAGTAATGCAGATATTCTTGCACTAAACATCATTGCCCACGCTATCCAAATTGCCCAAGGCACCGTCACTAATAAATTTGAGCATTTCATCTGTGAAGGAGAAAGTATCTTATTACCCAATGGCTCAGAAGCCACCAGTGAAGGGCTTTATATTGATACACTCTTTACCATAGATGGATGCGATTCTATTTTGATGAACTATATTCATGTAGAGCCTTTGGACACTTCTACCACTGAATTCTTCACTTGTCCAAACGAGCCAATTATTATTGATCAACAATCTTATTTTTCAGGTGAGAGTGGAAGTCTTGCATTTCAGCGTAGAGATATGTGTGACTCTATTGTACTGTTTGATGTAAAAGCATACCCTGAAATCATCGTTGAAATTGAGGACACAATCTCAATAAACACCGACGGAGTTTTTAAATTCAATTATTCTATTCCACATGAATATGATATTCGATGGTTGGATGAACAATACATCTCCTGTAGCGATTGTCCAAACCCAATTTTAACTACCCAAAATTTATCACCAAAAAAATTAGAAGTTGTCATTTCTGATAAAAATGGTTGCCAATTATCAAAATCCATTCATGTCAACTACAATAAAACGCCATTTATTCCCAGTGCCTTTTCCCCAAATAATGACGGCATAAATGATCTATTTAGGTTTTATCTGCCACAATATTTAAGTTCTTCAAAAATTAAAAACTTTTCAATCTATAACAGATGGGGAGGTATAATTCATAACCAAGAAGATATTGATTATTTAGGTTTTCAAGGATGGGATGGAATCGACCAAAAAGTGGGTGTCTATGTGTATCAATTTGAAGTTGAATATCCTAATGGGGAAACAATTGGTTTTTCAGGTGATGTAAACCTTTTCAGATAGGCTTTTCCCTCGATAATGTCCCTACAACAAAAAAAGCGGTCACAAAACTGCAACCGCTTTAAACTCCATCTATAAAGTTTATAGATTTCTTATCCGTTCATAGAGCTCAGGAACTCATCGTTGCTCACGGTATCTTTCATATGTTTGAGCAAGAAGGTCATCGACTCTTCTGGCTTCATATCCGCTAAATGTTTGCGGAGTAGTACCATTCTCTGGATGGTATCTTTATCAAGCAACAACTCCTCGCGACGCGTACTGGATCTCGTAACATCCATTGCTGGATACATACGACGGTTCGCTAAGTTTCTATCCAACTGTAGCTCCATGTTACCTGTACCTTTAAACTCTTCGAAGATAACCGCATCCATTTTAGAACCCGTATCAATCAAAGCAGTTGCAAGGATGGTCAATGAACCACCATCTTCGATATTACGCGCGGCACCGAAGAATTTCTTTGGCTTCTGTAATGCATTTGCTTCCACACCTCCTGATAATACTTTCCCGCTTGACGGGGCAACAGTGTTGTAAGCTCTTGCTAAACGTGTAATCGAATCTAAAAGCACTACTACATCATGACCAGACTCAGTCAATCGTTTTGCTTTTTCCAAAACAATAGCAGCAACACGTACATGATTATCAGCAGGCTCATCAAAAGTAGAAGCTACTACTTCTGCATTTACACTACGTTTGAAATCTGTCACCTCCTCAGGACGCTCATCTACTAATAGTACAATGATGTAACACTCTGGGTGATTTTTCGAAATTGCATTCGCTAAATCTTTCAATAAGAAAGTCTTACCCGTTTTGGGTTGTGCTACTAACAATCCACGTTGACCTTTTCCAATAGGCGTAAACAAATCAATCAATCGATTTCCAAAATCTCTACCGGTCGGTGAGTGAGAAAGATTGAATTTTTGGTCTGGGAAAAGTGGTGTCAAATATTCAAAAGGAACTCTGTCTCTTACATCTTTCGCTTCCAATCCATTGATATTCGAAACTCTTAAAAGTGCAAAATACTTTTCTCCTTCCTTTGGTGGGCGAATTGCTCCGCGTACCGTATCACCAGTTTTCAAACCAAATAACTTGATTTGAGAAGGTGAAACATATATATCATCTGGTGAAGTTAGATAATTGTAATCTGCAGAACGCAAGAAACCATATCCATCCGGCATCATTTCAAGCACTCCTTCTCCTTCAATTACACCATCCAATTCTACATCGAATTTTTTCTTTCCTGGTGCATCAGACCTTTGATCCGATCCACGTCCTCTCCCGCGTCCTCGTCTATTATCTTCAGTAGGTCTTGGCGGAGTTGGAGCTTCTGCAACAGGAGCTGCAACTTCCTCCACTACTGCAGCCACTGGTTCTGGCTCAGGGATTGGTTCTGGAGCGGCTTCTTCAACTGCTACTTCTTCTGGTTCTGGAATCAGCTCTTCTTCAAAGCCTATTTCTTTTTTATCTACTTTTTTAATTACTGTTTTTCTACTTCGGCGACCTCGCGGGTTTGGAGCGTCTTCTTTTTTTGCAGGTTTGGCTGCTTTTTTTGCTGGCTTAGTTGCAGCATCATTATCAGCACCCAATGCTTGGTGATCAAGGATTTGATAGATGAGATCTTGTTTGTTTAATTTTGATATGCCTTTGATCTTGAGTTTATCAGCTACCGCGCGAAGTTCAGGCACTAGCATATCATTTAATTGAAGAATGTCGTACATAACTTTTTAAAGCTAAGATTAAATTAAGGTTGGTTTTGAATTATTTATATGAAAGACGTGTTTCCTCTTCATAAAGGAAGAGAAGCACTCATATTATAGTTAAGAATCTTATATAATTGAAATTGCAAAAGCAATTTATAAGAGGTTAACTGAATAATGGGAAATTTGACACCACTTTAGTGCAATTGGAATCTAAATTAGAAACCGATAAGAAATGCATTTTCTTTTTTTCAAACTGGTTAAAAAAGGTTATCCTTTAAATTGTAAAAACCAAAATTGATTGAAAAAAAATTGAAGAATGGCAATTTATAAGGTGGTACGCTATTGAATTAGCAATGCAAAATTAAACTATATTTCCGAATATGAAACTTTTCTTATAAAAAAATCGAAAAATCATCATATATCTACCCACTAAAAGAATAATTTCGCACCACTCAAAAATCACTAACGCAAAAGAAGAACTTATGTTGCAGATCGGATTTATCAAGGCTAACAAGGAAAAAGTTATTGAAGGTCTTAAAAAGAGAAATATTAATGACTTCGCCATTCTGGATGAAGCTATTCAATTGGATGAGGAGCGTAAAGCTACACAGACCGAACTCAATACCCTTCAAGCAGAAAGCAATCAAATCAGCAAAGAAATTGGTATGCTTTTCAAACAAGGCAAAAGAGACGAAGCAGACGTTTTGAAAGCAAAAGTCGGTGCTGGAAAAGAGCGAACCAAAGCGCTTGAACATAAAATGAGTGAGTTGGAGGAAAAGATTGAAAATCTATTACTACAAGTCCCCAATGTACCTCACCCTTCTGTTCCTTCTGGAACTACAGAAGAAGATAATGAAGTACATCGTGCTTGGCCTGGTGCACTTCCAGTTTTACCAGACGATGCACTCCCGCACTGGGAATTAGCTTCTAAATATAATCTTTTCAGCCTTGAGCTGGGTACCAAAATAGCAGGTGCTGGTTTCCCGCTATATCGAGGGAAAGGAGCTAAGCTACAACGTGCACTCATCTCTTTCTTTTTGGATGAAAACACGGCAGTTGGATATGAAGAAATACAACCTCCTCACCTCGTAAATGAAGCCACTGCGAGAGCAACGGGCCAATTGCCTGATAAGGAAGGACAGATGTATTATGTCACTAAAGATGACCTTTATTTATTGCCAACTGCAGAAGTGCCCGTGACTAATATTTATAGAGACGAAATCCTAAAGCCAGAAGATCTTCCTATAAAAATGACAGCCTATACGCCTTGTTTTCGACGCGAAGCGGGTTCTTATGGCGCTCATGTAAGAGGACTGAATCGGGTGCATCAATTCGATAAAGTGGAGATTGTAAGAATGGAACATCCTGATAACTCTTACGCTGCGCTGGATGAAATGGTAGAGCACGTAGCTGGTATTTTGGACAAATTGGAATTACCTTATCGAATCCTCAGATTATGTGGAGGTGATATTGGATTCACGTCTGCTTTGACTTTTGATTTTGAGATTTACTCTGCTGCACAAAAGCGATGGTTGGAGGTAAGTTCTGTTTCTAATTTCGAAAATTTCCAAAGTAACCGCTTAAAATTGCGTTTTAAAGAAGATAAAAAAACGAAGCTGGCACATACATTAAATGGTAGTGCACTGGCCTTAGCGAGAATTGTGGCAGGTCTTTTGGAAAATAATCAGACAGCGGAAGGCATTAAGATTCCAAAAGCATTGCAACCTTATACTGGTTTTGCAGTGATTGATTAATTCTTTCTTATCTACTTTTTTCCTTAACTCGTGGGCCGACTGTAGTCGTGCTACGAAGGATCGGTTAATTTTAAAGAAACTTTAAAGTCTTTGAATACGCTGCATTAGTAACTTTTGAATCGACTTTCGTCGAAAATCATGAACTGTTAATTGAGCCAACGGGTTTAGTTTTCATAATTTTTTAAAATTAAAATCCTACAGATGTATTTAGGCTATATGATGATTGCGGGAATTTCCTCTCTTTTTGGCGGATTCCTTCAAAACAAATTGAAAAGAACTTTTAGGAAAAACGCCCAAATCCCTACCAGTTCAGGGTATTCGGGTGCTCAGATTGCTCAAGCGATGCTTCAGCATTACAACGTAAATGATGTAAAAATCGTAGCGGGAAAGGGCTTTTTGACAGACCACTACAACCCACAAACCAAAACAGTTTCTTTAAGTCCTGATGTCTATCAAGGAAAAAATGCTTCTGCGGCGGCAGTTGCTGCTCATGAGGTAGGTCATGCGATTCAGCATGCCACTGGCTATCCAATGTTGCAGTTTCGTTCGGCGATGGTACCAGTAGTAAAAGTTGCCAACATGGCGACACAGGTGCTTTTGATGGTAGCCTTGTATTCTTTTTCAAATAACCCAACTGTTATGTTGGTGACTTGTTTGGCTTTTGCTGCTACGACTGCTTTCAGTTTAGTGACTTTGCCAGTTGAGTTTGATGCTTCTAAAAGAGCATTGGTCTATTTGGATGAAACGGGTATCGCGCAAGGTGCTGAATACGACGGCGCAAAAGATTCTTTAAAATGGGCGGCGATGACTTATGTAGTCGCAGCGCTTTCATCACTGGTGATGTTGGTTTTCTTTGCGATGAGATATATGTCTTTGACGAATAATCGATAAATCATTTTTTACCAAAATATATTTGAGAAGGGCTTCCGGTTTTCGGGAGCCCTTTTTATTTTTAGCAAAAAAAGCATGAAAAACATCCTCTACTTTTTACTCCTATTCAGCTTGGGTTGTAAATCGAAGCAAATAGTTCTTGTAGAAGGTATCCCAACCAGAAAATTAGAACCAGGAAAATGCTACTCTTCCGTTAAGTTGAGTGAAAAGGAAAAGTTTACAACAGAGGAAAAGCAACCATTCTTACTTGAAATACGACCACCAATTTTTAAAACAAAAAAAGTAAAAATCAACGAAGACGAATTAATTGACTGGAACTCTAACGACTCTATTGTTGTCTATCCCATCTCTATTAGACCATATTCTTTAAAATTCAAATTCCTTAATGAAGAGTTAGCCGATTGGGTTTCAATCAATGAGCCAGAAGGTTTTCTTTTTTGCCTGATAGAAATACCTGAAAAAATCAAAACCTTTACAGAAGACGAGTTGAATAAAAGAAATTTTATTCTCGAAAAATTAATTTTGAAACGGCCTCCGCAAATCGTCAAGAGATATGTAAAAAGAAAACCAAAGCGACTTAAAGAAAATCAATACTATTTTGAAGCAGGGCATTACGCTCACATCAGAGAGGCAATGAAAACACATAGGGACAATTTCGGTATGGTGTTAAAACTGAAGACCAAACTGATAGAATTGGGCTACGAATTAAAGAAAGACGGGCTTTGGAATGAAAAAACAAAGGCAGCTGTAATTGATTTTCAAAATAAAAATGGACTTTCTGGAAGAAAGTTAGATTATGACACACTGAAAAAATTAGGAATTGAATATTGAGGTGAATTTTACTCCACTAACTAAAACAGGCTGCCCGGGAATCCCGAGCAGCCTGTTTTTTATGCAGTTTTTTTATATGTTCAATCAATTTTTGTCAAAGCGCATTTCCTGAATAACAGTTTTTGCTCCTTTGACTTTCAAATAAATATACACGCGGTAATCCCCGCTTGTAGTGGCCAGATTTCCAATACAATATTGAGAATCGTTGCCTTTGGAGTTTCCTTTATGTACTTGGCTATACGATTTAGGTTTTGCCGAAGTAAAGAAGGAACTCACTTTTGATTTCGCCTCAGACTTAGAGTACATGTCCTCGTCTTCCATGATGGCGATTTCTACCATTGAATCAAAATGACTGGAAAGTGCCGCTGCATCACCATTACTGATGGCTTTGCTGATACTCGCCAAGTTTGCAGGAGGATTAACATCCTGAACTTGATTGAATGGAGAGAAAAATAAAACTAACAAAAGTGTTTTCATGATAAAAAGTTTTACCTAAATTTTGAGGGTAAAAATTTAATTCAAAGTTCACCTTTTTTGAAAAATACTTACAATACCTGCCATATTGTATTTGACTAATTAAGTATTGTTTGTATCTCAAAGACGATTAAGTGTGTTTTTTGTAACGATTATCTACCTTTTTATGAAAAAGAACGGAACACAGCTACCACTTCAAATTAAGTAACCATAAAACGTTTCTACACCCTATTTTAATGATCCAAACTTAGAAAAGTTACAAACTTTAACATTTAAGAGATGTTAGTAACCAAGTATCATTAGACATCGAATTTATTTAAGAATTCATGATTTCGAGCATCAAAGGCTTAACGTAATTCAGATAAAACTTGTCGCTTGTAGCCAATCAATGAGTTTTTAAACAACTTCCATGTACCTTTCTCAATTTTTAACTTATTTATCAATTTTATATGGATTCTCTAACCCAGATTACGCTCGGTGCAGCAGTTGGCGAAGTAGTTTTAGGAAAGAAATTGGGCAATCGAGCAATGATGTGGGGCGCTGTTGCTGGAACCATCCCAGATCTGGATGTTATAGCCAATTTTTTCATGGATGATATGGGTGCCTTGGCCTTTCACAGAGGCGTTTCGCATTCCATTCTTTTTGCAGTAGTAGCGCCTTGGCTTTTGGGTTGGCTGGTTTGGCGACTTTATGAAAGTGATTACTTTAAATCAATGCCCCACAAAATAGCCACCTCACTTTTCACACTTCTATTTTTAGGCTTCGTATTCGGCATTTTTAATTTAATTTTTAAAATTGCTTCAGGAGCATGGAATCCCATTGCGATAGGAATAAGTCTCATTGGATTTGGTTGGCTTATGACCAGAATCTGGAAAAACTACATCACGCATGACCTCGAACCAGTGAAAATTACCTATAAAGAATGGGTTTGGTTTTTCTTTTGGACAATTTTCACACATCCGCTTTTGGATTGTTTTACTACTTATGGTACTCAATTATTCGAGCCATTTAGTAATTATCGAGTTTCTTTTGACAATATATCTGTTGCCGATCCACTTTTTACCATTTGGCACATTGTCTTCTTAATTGCTGCTATGTTTCTGGTAAAAACGAATAATCGGCGACGCAAACTTGTTTGGTTAGGGCTAGGAATCAGCGGGATTTATATGCTTCTTACGATTTTTAATAAAAGTAGAATCAATGATATTTTCGAGCAATCCTTGCAAAAGCAAGAAATAACTTACAGCCGATTTATGACTTCTCCTTCTATTTTAAATAATATTCTTTGGAGTGGTGTCGCCGAAAGTGATTCGAGTTATTACTATGCAATGTATTCGGTTTTGGATAAGAAAAAAGAAATCCCTCAATTCATTGAGATAAAAAAAAATCATGAATTTTTGAACGGTCACGAAAACGATCGCACAGTCAAAATTCTAAAATGGTTTACCAATGGGTATTATAATGTTTTAGATAACGAAGATGGGACGTACCAGGTGAATGACCTGAGATTTGGTTCAAGCAATGGCAACTTTGATGACCCAAAAAATTATATCTTTAAATTTAAACTCATAAATGAGAATGGAGAATTTATTGGTTATGATTTGGGCAGACCCAGCCAAGATGAAGAATTTGATCTAACGCCACTTTTTGAGCGAATAAAAGGAATTTGATCATTAAACAGTAGTCATTCACTCATTCCAAAATTCACTCATTCGCTAATTAATTATGAAAAAAGCAAAACGCATATTAGGAGTTGACCCTGGTACAAATGTATTGGGTTATGCTGTTTTGGAAATCGAAAACAAGAAACTAAAACTCGTAAACATAGGCGTGGTGCGTATGCAACATCTTTCTGAGCAAGCTGAGAAATTACGAATGATTTACGAACAAATCAGTGCCATTATCGAAATGCACGCCCCTTCTGAATTGGCAATCGAAGCGCCATTTTATGGCAAAAATGTTCAATCAATGCTCAAATTGGGAAGAGCACAAGGGGTAGCAATGGCTGCTGCTCTTGCTCAAGGATTGAGCATTCAAGAATATTCACCAAAAAAAATAAAACAATCGGTGACGGGCAATGGAAACGCTACCAAGAGCCAAGTAGCAGCCATGTTGACAACAATTTTAAATACAAAATTTGACGACCAACCAGAAGATGCTACGGATGCCTTGGGAGCAGCGGTATGCCATCATTTTCAAAGTACCAGTATATTTGGAAATTCTGGAAAGAGCAAGGGCTGGAAAGGATTTTTAAAGGATAATCCGGGGAAGGTCTGGAAGCCGTAACTAAGTAGGCAGAGGCAAATTATTTTACTTGAGTATCGAAAGTAGCTTTTACTGTGGCAGCCAAATTAGCCATCGCTGGCGGACTCATTTCCACTTTTGGACTAAGAATGGACATCTGAATTTCTTCCTGAAAAGGAACCAAGTGAATGTGCGCATGCGGTACTTCTGTACCAATCACCAATATCCCCACTCGCTTACATTCGATATTATCTTCTAATGCTTTCGCTACTTTTTTTGCAAAGAGGTTCAAGCCTGTGTAGGTTTCATCATCCAAATCAAAGATGTAGTCCACTTCTTTTTTAGGAATACACAAGGTGTGCCCCTTTGCCAACGGTCGAATATCAAGAAAGGCCAGAAAATTATCGGTTTCTGCTACCTTGTAGCAAGGAATTTCTCCATTTATAATTTTGGTGAAGATGCTGGCCATGGTCAAGGGAATTGTTTTCAATTAGTAGGGGTCATTCCACGAACCACTCCTACTAATTGAAGGATAAAATATTATAGCGTAATATTCATAATTTCAAACTGAACAGCACCTCCTGGGGTTACTACATCAGCAATATCTCCAACTTCTTTTCCAAGCAAACCCTTGCCCATAGGGCTAGAGATCGAAATCTTTTTTGCCTTCAAATCAGCTTCTGATTCAGAGACTAGTTTGTAGGTGGCTTCGCGGCCGTTCTTTACGTTCTTAATGGTAACATTTGTAAGGATAGAACACTTTGAGGTGTCAATGTTATCCTCATCAATCATTCGGGCATTTGCTAGTATTTTCTCTAATTCATTGATACGTAACTCTAACATACCTTGAGCATCTTTGGCCGCATCATATTCAGCATTCTCAGAAAGGTCGCCTTGCGCTCTTGCTTCGGCAATATCCTGCGCAGCTTTTTTTCTACCATCCGTCTTCAATGTATCTAGCTCTTCGCTAATTCTCTTATATCCATCCTTCGTCAAATAGTTATAGCTTGACATAATTGATATGTTTTATTAAAAAATTCCGACACCAATAAAGAAAAATATTAGGTAGGAGTATTTAAAGAAACGAGAACGTTTTCAGCATTGTGAAAACGTTCTCGTTTAATTGTGTACGCCAAAATTAAGCAGAATAGACTAAAAATGGAAGTTTTGAAGACTATTTCGCTTTTTTAAGTTGTGGAGTTGTTTTACAGATTCAATCGAACTCCAATATTGTGAGTTCCATCAAACAATTTAGTTACTCTGTAGGCATAATCAATCGCCAATTTTGAAGTACCTTTTTTGCTCATTGGCACTTGTACTGTAACTCCGCCAGAAGGACCAGTATAAAGTGGTGCTTCATCAACAGCATCATTTGTACCCGTACCAATTTCATATTTGTAAGCACCTCTCAACATGAACATATCATTTAGAGCAAATTCAACTCCTGCTCCTATCTGATCACGAGAGAACGAGTTAGCTGTGAAATTAGCTGCGAAGGTTAATCGAGAGCCATTCATTGATTTTTGCTTTTTCGCTTCACTATCGTCAACTATAGCGCTTGTAGCTTTTTTGAATAACAAGTCATAAGAAACTCCAATATTCAAAGCAGAAGGCAATTCAAAATCTTGGCTACGTTGGTAGTAAGTCAAGTCAAAATTTCCTTCAGCGTTTGGAGCAGGACGCGTTACTGCAACTCCCTGACCTCTGAAAGTCATTGGAGTACCTACATTTCTCAAAGAAATACCGAACTTGATTTCATCCTCAGCACCCGCAACATATTGCACACCAGCGTCGATAGCAATACCAAATGCAGATACATCAGAAGTACTTTCTATTACTCCTCTACCCGTTATTCCAACAGAAACTTTGTTTTCGAATAGGTGTGCATAAGAAAGACCAATATTAGACCAACTGGGAGAAAAAGTACCACCCGTACCAGCTGGCTGATCGGCAGTAGTAGTTGGAATGTCTCCAAAGTTTACAGTCATTACGCTTACACCAAAAGCACCGCTTTTAGTACGTTGTGCAATACCAAAGGAATTCATTAAAATTTCAGTACCAACCAAATAGCGCGAACTTCCAACTGACAATTCAGTCTTATTGATTCTGGTTAATCCAGCTGGGTTTAGTCGTAGTGCTTCTACTCCACTGATGAAAGAAGTATTCATCGTGTGTAAACCGGCACTTCTTGCCCAAGGATTCATCAACAACTCATAGGCTCCTGCCTCCCCCTGTCTATCAGGGTTTCCCGCAAAAACGACACTAGCACCTAAAAGCATCAAAAGTGTATAAAACAGGTTTTTCATATTTATGAAAATTTTTCTTTTAAAAATTTGATAAACAGGAATGTAGCAATGCTACACTCCTGTTTTCGTATTAAATTTTATAATCCTGATGGATCATATTGTCTCGCGATACCAAACCACTTCAATACACGCTCTCCATATTCAGGCGAATCAATATGAATCAGATAGATTCCTGATGCAACTGGGATACCTTTATTATTACGTAAATCCCATTCCAAATCTGGATTAATCTGAGTCTGTTCAATTGCTCTATTACCTCCAATCGGTACCTGTCCAACTTCAGCTCTATTATATTGTCTGATAAATTTACCATCCAATGTATAGATTGTCACCAAGCATTCAGCAGGTAGATTGGTAATTTTTACGGTCGTTGCAAACTGTGAAGTCTCATAAGGAGAGAACCCGTAGTATGGATTTGGAACAACGTTCACATTATCCAATACAGATTCTTTTTCTGCAATGCCTTCAACATCTGTTGCACCTTTTCCAGCAATTGTAAATTGGTAAGTTGGGTAGTTATTATTGGAACCAACTCCTTCTGCAAGATCAAATGGATTATCTACCCTCAATTTGACGACTAGGTCGTTTGGAATCAATCCATCTGCATAACTATTGAGTTCAGTACCAGTAGCCAACATTGGATATCCATTCCAAGTCACATCACCAAAAGCACGAGCTTTGAATAATGGATTTACTCCTGCTCTTAATTGATCTCTTAGCTGGATACAACCATCATAAGGCTGCTTGGTAACGTAGATAAAATGATGTCCACCAGTAATTGCAATCCAAGTTGCATCAGGTGTTAAGAAACTTTGATCAACTGATAAAAGACCTCCTTGAGAAGTTGGATTCCACATCATGTCGGCTCCTGTAGGGGCATTGTTATCGAAAACACCTGCTCCACAAGCATTCAGGAATTGATCAAAAAATGGTTCATTACATCTATAGATAGAAGCTTCTCCAAAGAAGATATTCAGTCTTTCACCAGTTTCTACATCAACGGCATAACCTGGAAACCATCCCATTCCTTCTCCATCACCATCTGGGTCAGGTAGCCCGTCACCATCAGCATCTTCTTTTCCAACTGAAGGGGCGCCACGAAGGTCAAAGTGATTTCTATTACTTTCAGTCATAAAACCAAACTGCGTAAGTTGAGGGGAAGAAGACTCAATTATTACACAACGGCTCCATTTTGATTTATCGCTGGTAAATACGATATCAACATTGTTCAAGTCTTCCAAAGACATTTGTTGTCTTACCAAGCCTCCTTGTGTTGTCCACGCTGGCGTAATAAAAGGAATTGGCCTATCAGCAGTTCTATAGTCCGCCAAGAAATATGGTGTAAAAATTCCTGTACCAAGCGTAGATAGGGTTTGAGTTGGATCCCATTGGAAATCTGGCTCATTTGCACCGTTCAAAATATAGTTAAACCAATCTGGTGGTGCAGCAACGCCTTCTGGTGAAAATCCATCAGGGATACCTGAGAACCAGCTATCGCCAGTAGCATCCATATACTCTTCTTCATAACCAACAGCTCCATTGCTTGGATCTCCTTCCGGATTCTGGTCTCTAAAGTTACCAGGAAGCAAACCATCTTTAATAGCAATTGAGAATCCAAATTCTGGAATAATCTGCTCGTTCAAACCTGCAATACCTTGATCAGATTCAATAACCTGAGATGGATTATCAAGATTAGTCAATACCCAATTTGCATTATCTTCTAAATCATTATCATTCGTATCTCCATCAACCAATTTCAGTTCGAAGTTTCCATCAACAACATCTAATGGATTATAAACTGTAACATCAAATGGTCCTCTACCTTCTTTATAGGTGATTTTTCCATCAAAAGTTCCAGAAATGATTGCTTCGCGTGACTCACCTGTCATGTCAAGGAAGTTGGAACCAACACCCTCTCCGTCCAATCTCGTAATTTGTACACTTTCACCGTATTCTGAATTTAACACCTCATATACTTGAGGTCTTGGAATTACGGTATAAGTCTTAATATTTCTACGTCCTTCTAAGTAAGGCTTACGTTGTCCAGCACCCACTCCACCATTGGCAAATGCGTCGTAAGGAGCATATTCATTGTGCGCATAAGCGATAGACATATAGTAGTACTTCTTATGATTGACCAATCTTGTATCGGTTGACTCTGCAAAGAAGTCTTCAGTCAATTTGAAGGTATGCCTAATTCCTCCATTAGGATTAGGAACCATTACTTGCTCTTCTGGCACCCAAATATCCGGCTGACCTTGATTTGGGTTGTCAACTGCAGTCCAGTTGTAGATCAAACCTATTTCGTTATCAACATCTGATTGATAAACCAAAGAAGCCTTAGAAGGGTCGTCTAACTCAGTAACTGAAATATTTGCACTTTCCAACTGGTAAACTTTATAACCTTCGAAACGGTACGTCTTTGCTTCATCTGAAATACCATCTGGTGCATTCAAATCCACTTCTTCATAAGCTTCGAAAGCATTATTAGAGGTTTCTTCATCGTTTGTCAAAACACCTACAATCTCTCTATCTAACTCCAACCAATCTACATCTGGAGCATCTGGCCCATCTGTAATATCGAAACAGTTATTAAACAATGATTGTGCTATATCGTCGGCTGTTTGTAAAGGCGTAATATCTGGACATGGATAATCTTGTTCTGGCAACCAAACCACACCAACTATCAACTCATTTACATCACCAGGCTTCAACTTAAATGGCCCAGTAGCCTGAAGTGTTCGTCTATCACCTTCACCCAAATTTGCAGTACACATTGACCAACAACTTGGATCTGTACAATTTGGAGCATCAGTGAAAGCATAATTAACATTCTGTCCTCCCGTTTGGTAACCACTACCTCCAACTTGGTAAGGTGAACCATCACGCCAACGACCTGTGATATAATTATAGTACTCTTCAGCTGTCTGAGGATCTGTTGTACCGGCGGGCCAAGTACCCACAGATGGGTTGTTATAGTAAGTAAAAGATGACATTCCTAACTCTACTACTTTGAAAATAGTATCAAGAGTTAAAGGATCAATTCTTGGATTTCCTAACGAATCTCTCTCTGGCTCATCACTTTCACCTCTTGGTCCACGGAAGTAATCAATACCTAAAATTGGAATCTCTGTACCATAAGTATTTACACCACCTGGACAAGTAGTCCCTGTTTGACCATCGGCCGCATCTTGATTATAAACGTACATTAAAGAACGAGTAGAGTCACAACCAATGTAATCATCCGTATAACATCCTAAATCTGGATCGGCCCACATTGAGAAGTAACAATCACGGATATCCTCTACTGCACGATTAATCAATTTATAACGCTGGAAGGTCATATTATTAATGTCATCATTTGTAGCGTATGCAAAAGTTTGCACCTGAATTTCCATTTGGATTGGATCCGCCGTTGACTCCGTATGCACCCCACCTGCATCGTTATATACCCAGAAGATCATCTCATCCGCAAACTGAGGATCTATGCCCTCTTGAGTATAATCAATACAGCCAATGATTTGAATAGTAGGAAAATCACCTTGTAGAGGATCATAAACATCATCCAACGGTTCTGAATCGAAGAAACCAGCCAATCCTTGACCAGAAGCTGGCAACTCAAATCCCCATTCATCCAAGAAATAAGGATTCCCCTTTGCAGGCCATCCTCTTACTCCTGCAGGAATCATTTCATCGGTATAAACGATTTCTCCTTTTTCAGCTCTTGCTAATAAAGATAAATGCTCTTCGATTTCAGAAGCTAAAACTTTGAAAAACCTATCCCAGTTGGCACAAGTCTCTCTATCTGTTGTACCCGTAAACTGATTCAAAGGACCTGGGTAAAAGTCTGTTTGACCAGAACCAGAACCATACGCTTTGGCTGCTAATTTCAAACTACCTCCTGGGTCAATACCACCAATCCAAACGGCACCGGCAAATAGTGAAGAAACTTCAGGTTGCCCTGGAGCCACTTTCGGTACAATGTAACGACCATTGTCCGTATCCCACCAAACATCACCTCCATTCAAAAGACGAGCACGAACGTTATTGATTTCTTGGTCAATTTGTTTTGTTGCTGGAGCACAGTCACCGCCTCTAAACTGGACGGTTCTTCTTGTGTCAGCTGCTTTTTGGGTGTCAGGTACGTGAGCCAGCGCTATATGCACTACTCCCAAACTCAACATCCCTAAAAGAAATAGTCTAATTTTTTTCATAACGACCATTTATTTTATTGTTTTATAATTTTTTAATATTCAAATTTCAAAATAATCCTTGGTTTAGGAAAACCACATTTTTACAAAAAATCAGAATCCAAAAGAAAGCCCAAGGAAAATTCTACGTGGTTGACTATAAAAATTAGGATTCAATAATCTCCATTGATAAGAGGAGAAGAAAATGTCCAAATCTCTATTAGAAGCATTCAAACTGTTGATAACAGATTGGCCTCTTGAAGACTCAAGAAATCCATCGTTTTCTGGAGAAGCAGTTGCTGCATACACATTTCTCCAGTTACGTGTGTTCAATAAGTTGGAAACACGTAAGTAGGCATTGACATTAATTCCTTTTGGACCTCCAACTTTGAAATCTTTATCAATTCTAAGGTTTAAAGTCGTATTCCATGGTAAGCGAGCACCATTAATTGCTCCAACAGTACCATCACCATCAAACTGAGCAGGAACTTCTTTTGCGGTAAATGGACGACCTGAAACTGCTACTGCTTGCAAATTCAAACCTGCATTTGCAAATAAATCGATACCAGAGATTGAGGGGCCCGTGTATTTCTTACCTGATCTGTAGCGGTAATCAATAGAAGCATTTATTCTATGACGCTCATCAAAACTCAATGGGAATAGCGTTCTCAAGTTTTCTCTTGAGGATATTCCTGAGCTTGAGTTAGGGTCAGAACCCGTACCATCTGCAAACTGCAAAGTATATCCAACTAAACCTGAAACATTCCCAGTTCTTCTCAAATCATACTGGAAAGTAAATCCTTTTACTGTTCCAAAGTCCTGATTATCATACGTTTCATAAGAACTCAATGTATTCACGAATTGGTAAGTTCTACGTTGAATCAAACTACGAATCTCTTTGTAATATGCAGCCAACTTGATAGCCGAGGTATTATTCAATTTTTGCTGGAATCCAACTTCGTAGTCGATAGTTTTCTCTGGCAATAAATTCGCATTATTTTTCGGCACACCATTTCTACCATTTTCAAAATTCTCAGTGAAATAGTAATAGTTTAGAGGTGTCACAATATTATTAGATGCTGGACGCTGAACTAATACATCGTAGTGCGCAAAGAAGTTCGCATCATCCGAAATTGGGAAAGAGAATGCCAAACGAGGCATTACATTTAACTGAACTTCATAATCTTTGAAAGACGCATCTAAATCAAAATCTTCTGCTTTGATGTAGTTGGCATTGGTGCGCGCATTTACATTTTTCAATTTTGGAAACACCAAACTACCACTTTCGAAAATCAAAGCACCACTATTGACTGGAGACCCATTTGGTCTATACCATTGGTCGCCATTACGATAGGCTTTTACTTCCGAACCATCATCTGATGTGACATATACTTTAAAGTCATCTCCAATATTTGCAGGAGCTTCGCCTCCAAAGCTTCCATGAAAATCACTTGATCCAATAATCTCATACAATGAATATGGATCTTTCAATACTTTGGTATTTGCATCAAAGCGCTCTACCCGAACTCCTAAGCGCATAATGATGTCTTTAAAAGTAAACTTATCCTGAATATACGCTGCCTGATAGATAGGTCTATTGGGAGCATTCGGGAAAGTTCTGATTCCATCTTCATCACGTGCCGTGAAAAAATCTTCGAAAGTACCATTGAATTTTTCACCCGTATAAGTATATCCATAATAATCAAGATAATTATTATCATTTAGCTCTTGGGCACTAAACAGTCCAAGGCTCATTTGATCAGGACTTAAAGCATGTACATTTACATACTCATCTAACGACTGCCCTGTTACCTCTCTTACTTTTCTGTAGAAACGGTTACCACTAAAAGCCTCTGTATCAAGTAATCTACCATAGATATCTACTGGAACTTGGTTAGGCCCAACGTCCAACATCATTTGATCAACGACATTGGAGGTATCAACACCAAGAATGTGTCGATTGGCCTGTTGATCAGCAACCTGCCATAGGTTGAATGGCTCTACATCAAATCTTCTCTGAATTCTATCTTCGTACATCAATCCAAACTGAACATTGTGGCGACCCGATTTGGAAGAACCACCTGGAACAAAATCAAAATTACCAGTGATATTGAAAGTACGAGTATCTTCTTCTTGTTTTCTGAAAAGGTTATAAACCCAACCTACATTTCTATGGTACTCAAACATTCTATCAAACTGAGTGGAAACCTGACCGTTTCTGGTTAAGATTTCAATATCGTTGGTGAGGTCAGCCGCATTGTTATAAGCTGCCAAAACTGGATTGACCGTACCGGGAGTATATCCCAAAAAGTCTTGAGAATAATCCGAATGTGTTGCGATTACTCCGTTTGGAGTATTCTCAAAATCAAAAGCAGGTATCCATTCATAATCCCAACGACCGATGTATCCATAATCAAACAAACGGTCTTCATGTCTTACATCTTCTCTATTTTCAAAATTCTTTTCATAACCTAATTGAAGAATGTATGAAAAATTCTGAATCGGAGCTTTTGCTGCATTTTGCTCGTCTGAAGAAACACCTTGTCTTCCTAAACGATGTCGAAAACGGAAATTTCCACGATAATCTGTATCTGTTCTATAGGGGTTGTTGTGGCTATTGAATACTCTCCAATCAGCTCTGGAGCCTGGAGTGAATCGATCCACATTCTCAACATAAGCCCCCGTCAGTGTTAAATCAATTGCATCACTCAATCGAGCATCTAATTTTGCCGTAAGGTTTACAATATTTCTATTTTCGAATGGCTTAGCATCCAATTCCTGCACATCTTCGGCAGATACCAATTCCTCAGCAGATACTACCTGACCTCCCTCTCTATTAATTACTGGATTAGCCTCTAGTTCAGCTAATTTTTCATCCGTTACTCTATAAACAGGAATTGCAGGCGGATCATCATCATATCTATAAGTGTAACGACCTGATAAACGGAAACCTAAAAGAGATTTCTTGTTGCCAAGCTCATCTTTCTTTGAAATGATAGGTCCACTGATACTTGCACCAATCAGGCTGTTGCGATAAGGATCCAAAAATTCAGACGTCTCTGCTTCAAAAGAACCAGAGAAATCTTTGGATGGGCCTTTTGTGGTAATATTAATCAAACCACCCGTCACATCACCATACTGTGCTTCGATACCACCCGTTACTACCTGAATTTGATCTATATCAGATTCGGGAACCAAACTACCTTGAACACGAATACCATCTACCATATAAAAAGTAGAAGCACTCCGCGAACCTTTCATATAAAGATTATCGCCTTCATCGCCAGAAGATACCCCTGCAGCATTTGCTGCAATGGCTCCGATGTTACGGGTAGGAAGTCTTTTCAATTGTTCTGAAGTCAATGTTTGCCCAGAAGTCGTCTCATCTTGTTTGATGAGAGGGACTTTGTAGTCAACTACAACTACTTCTGCCAAATCAATACCTTGACCCAATTGAATGTCTAGTTTGTTGGCTTGACCCCCATAAACAATCACGCCGTTGATTCGCTGAGGCGAGTACCCTACATAAGTAACTTCCACATCGTAAGTACCCGGATCAAGATTGGCGAAACTGTAAAAGCCATCAATGTCAGTTTCAACCCCTGTCTCCAGACTACCACCTTTGTAAAGTGCTACGCTACCAAACAAGATTGGCTCTGAAGTTTCTCCATCTGTTACCTTACCTGCAAGCGAGGTTTGAGCTATAGTAATGGTAGAAACCAAACAGAGTACCGTAAGCAAGAGTAAATTACGTACCATAAATCCAGTTTTTATTTAGTTAAATTTATTTAAAATGGTTCTTCGAAAAAATCTGATAAACAGGTGTTTCGAATATTGATTTTAATGCAAACTGCAAAAAGCGCAATATTACTGAAATAACCTCGTGGCAGAAAATTAAAATTTTACCATGTCTATGCCCTGACATGAATTTCCCGACAGTTTGTTCAGAAATATTCAAAGGCCATTTTTATTTGCTCTCAAATATATTTTCGAAACTTGGTATTTCAAGTTCATTTTACAAATAAAAGTCAGATTCCTAAATCAACTTGAATCAATTGACACATATAGTCAATCAATCAAAATGAACATAAAAAATTAAGATTCGCATATTTTTTCAAGGAATTCTAATTTAAAAATCAGCTTTCTGATTCGAATTAGAAAAACCATAAATCGCACTTTATGAACATCAGATGTCATCTATTTGCCAATTCGAAATACAACCACCCTTTTGATGCAGTCTTCTACCTACTTCTTCTAGTCGCACTCTTTTGTGGATGCCAAATGAAGACTCCAGAAACCAAAGAACCCACCTATTCAGAAATTTACGTTCGCTATTTAGCGGACGAAATGAAAATTTCGGCAGAATGTACTTTTACTGAAGAAGGAGAGAATGGAAAGATCGCAAAGACTTTTGACAATGCCACTTTTGCCAATTACCCCATGAAAGCGCGCCCGCTCAATGAAAAAGTGACACGTTACCAAATCAATTTGGAAAGACATACTTTAGCTCCACCATACGAAATAAGATATTGGGGCAAAGAAGAAAAAAAACCTAATTCAATCGCTTTAGAGGTTCCGAAAGTAGATTCTTTTCAAGTTTCTAAAAAAATGACGCAAGCTGGTTTAGTTAGAATTTTTGGAAAACCACTTTCTAAAAATGAAGAAATCTCGCTAATGTTTACCAATGAGAAAAATGATACGAAAGAGTATAAATTAGGAAACATTTCTATCGAAAAACCTATTATCATAAACAAAGAGCAATTGGCAACACTCCCGAAAGGAAAAAGTAAAATATATCTCATTCGGACAAAAATTGAAGAGAACGACCGAAGTAAAAAACTACTTCAATTTTACTCAAATAGCCTTGATACGGAGATAATTGAATGATCAACTTAGAAAAAAATGAACGATTTTCAACAAGCGATACAAAACGGAATTCCTAAAAACCTACCCGAACCTAAGCCACTTGACCCTGATGTAAGTCATGCCCCACGACGCGTAATAGAGGGCGTTTTGACTCCAAAAGAAAAGAAATTGGCCGTCAGAAATGCGCTTAGATATTTCGATGCAAGACATCATAGTGTTTTAGCACCTGAGTTTATGGACGAACTCAATACTTATGGTCGAATTTATATGCATCGCTTCCGTCCGGAATATGATATGTACGCTCGACCAATTAATGAATATCCACATAAAAGCACGCAGGCCGCTTCCATCATGTTGATGATTCAGAACAATCTCGATCCAAAAGTAGCCAAGCACCCGCACGAATTAATTACTTATGGTGGAAATGGAGCGGTTTTTCAAAATTGGGGGCAATACCTACTTACCATGCAGTATCTCTCCAAAATGACAGATGAGCAAACCCTCGTCATGTACTCTGGTCATCCGCTTGGTTTGTTTCCTTCTCATAAAGATGCGCCAAGAGTTGTTGTTACCAATGGAATGATGATTCCGAACTACTCTTCCAAAAATGATTGGAATAAATACAATGCACTTGGCGTAACGCAATATGGCCAAATGACTGCTGGTTCGTACATGTACATCGGCCCACAAGGAATTGTGCATGGAACTACGATTACGCTTTTGAATGCAGGTAGAAAAAAAGGACTTGGTAATAATTTGGGTGGTAGTGTTTATATCACTTCTGGCCTCGGTGGGATGTCAGGCGCACAAGCAGGTGCAGCGGTCATCACTGGCGCAGTCGGTGTGATTTCAGAAATCGATCCTGATGCGATTCAGCAACGCGTAACGGATGGCTACATCAAAGCCGAAAATGTTTATAAAAACATCGATCAACTCATTGACCGAATTGAGGAATGTCGTTCTAATAAAGAAGCTATCGCCCTCGTTCACGACGGAAACATCGTAGAACTTTGGGAACGAATCGTCGAGCGAAATATCCATATCGAATTAGGTTCTGATCAAACTTCATTGCATAATATTGATGACCTCGGCTACTGCCCTATCGGCTACAGTTTCGCGGAAGCGGAAAAACTGCTATTGACAGACAAGGAAAAATTCATGGAAGAAGTGCGCGCTACTTTGCGCCGACATGTAAACGCCATTAACACGCTCACTGAACGCGGCATGTATTTTTGGGATTATGGAAATGCATTTTTAAAAGAAGCAGGAGAAGCAGATGCTGATATTTGGAAAAATAAAGAAGAAGGTATTTTCAAATATCCAAGTTATGTCGAGGACATTATGGGGCCAATGTGTTTTGATTATGGTTTTGGGCCCTTCCGTTGGGTCTGCACTTCTGGTGATAAAAAGGATTTGGATTTGACGGATAAAATTGCTGGAGATGTGCTCCGCGAAATGCTCGAAACAGCCCCCGAAGACATTCACCCACAACTCAAAGACAATATCACTTGGATAGATGCCGCCGACGAAAACTTACCTATTGTTGGTTCTAAATCAAGAATCCTGTATGCAGACGCGGAAGGTCGTATGAAAATTGCCAAAGCTTTTAATGATGCGATTGCGGACGACAGATTGTCTGCTCCAGTTGTTCTGGGTCGCGATCATCATGATGTATCGGGCACAGATTCCCCTTTCCGGGAAACGGCAAATATTTATGATGGCTCCCGTTTCACAGCCGACATGGCGATTCATAATGTGATTGGGGATAGCTTCCGAGGTGCGACTTGGGTGAGCATTCACAATGGTGGTGGCGTTGGTTGGGGAGAAGTTATCAATGGTGGTTTCGGAATGCTAATCGACGGTACCGCTGACGCTGAACGTCGCCTCCAATCTATGCTTTTTTGGGATGTTAACAATGGTATCGCGCGTCGTTCATGGGCACGTAACAAAGAAGCAATGGATACCATCAAACGTGCAATGGAAGTTTATCCGCAGATGCAGGTGACGGTTCCTAATTTGGTGGAGGATGACTTGCTGGAGGGGTTGGTTTAAAAAGAATCAAGATATCATTTATAAGGGCGCGTATCGACAGTAACAATTAATTCAATTAAGGTTTGTGTTGCTAAGCGCCACTATATTCCAAATTTTAACAAAACCAAAACCCGCTCTACTCAACCTCATCCTACCCCAACGGGTTAATACACCATCAAAACCAATGCCCATGTATTTAAAATTCTTTCTACCCGCCTCCCTTTTATTGATTTTACTTTCTGCATTTCAGCCACAGATAGAAGATGCTTATGCTGAAGATGAATTTTTAGTTGTCGAGCTATTCACTTCGCAAGGATGTCATTCTTGCCCACCAGCAGATCGGTTGTTAAGTGATTTAGTTTCAGAAGCGGAGACAGAGGGTAAGACAATTTTTCCACTTTCTTTTCATGTAGATTATTGGAATTATTTAGGTTGGAAAGATCCTTATAGTCAATCAAAATTTTCAGATAGACAACGACGATATGCCAAACAATTGGGCTCAAATGTTTACACGCCCCAAATGGTTTTCAATGGAACATCGGAGGCAGTTGGCTCACGTCCTGAAAAGGTAAAAAAGCAGTTAAAAAAAGCTGTAAGAAAGTCAGGCAAATCTGATATTCGAATCAATGCCGAATTGAGCAACAATAAAATAAATTTATCCTACTCGGTCACCCATGCCCCTCAAAATGCAGTTTTACAAGTCGCATTAGTCGAGCGAAATATTACTGACCAAATTGCTCGTGGAGAAAATCGTGGAAAGAAATTACATCATGACAATGTGGTGCGTGTTTTCAAAACACAAAAGGCTTCTCTAAAAGAAAAAGAAACGTCTATCAATATCCCTGAGGATGTTGATTTAGCGCAATCTTTGATCATCACTTTTTTACAAGATGAAAAGACGTTGGAAATTTTGGGAGCAAAGCAATTTAAATTAAAATAAGCCTCGACTTCGTTCTGCATACTATAAATCGCTGACTGAATTCCACCCCAGCAATGCCGGTGCATCTTCCTCCAAAAAGGACTCCTCTACTGGTTCCGGATCTGCTTGCTGAACGGTACCATCAAGACTGCGTTTGAGAATTTTCGTTTCTCCAAATTTGATTTTTCCGCCAGGGCCAATGAATAATTCGATGGCTGAAAAAGCAAAAGTCAGCGGCTCTTTGCCAGCGAAAGCGATGACTTGTTTTTTGCTATCGGTTTCTTTCAGTTCGACACGCACATCTGTGAGACCACCGAGATCAGGTGCTTCCACAGCGAGGCTATCATCCGTTTTCTTTTCGATGTTGATCATCACCTGATTGCTTTGCAATACGCTGCTGATTAGATACATACCAAACTTACGATCAGCGCGCGTGAAGATGTGCATTGCCGGATTATCCATATTGATTTTTTTATCCATCAATGCCTTGCCCAAAGTGGTTAAGCCTATTGACTTTTTCTGCACATTTTCGAAAGAAAGAGAAATCTCTTTTGCATTCTTCAAAGCTACTTCAAAGGGTTTGATTTCAACACCAAAACCTTTGAGCAAACCTGATAGCAAACTGAAAGCAAAATCCATGTTCAGGCTACCGGTGTTCTCCACTTTCACATCTGCGACGGTGGCCATTTGAGGGTTGAGATCAATAGTTTGATCGGTGCCAGCAAAGAGGTCTTCCAATGGGCCCCATTGCGAACTTTCACGCCCACGATGCGCCACGACTATCAACGGCTGCGTCGCTGAATCAGGCACATTGAGGGGAGTCATATTATAGGTTTTCCTGATGGTTTCCATCAGTGGATTTTTTGGGCAAAGAATTCTAAAAAAACTCATAGTTTTTCGAGATTTAAGATTTTTAGACGAATGGAGTTCAGAAGCAAAAATTTGAAGATAAGGGTTCTGATGAAGTAAAATAAATTAGGCATCGCATCGCTAAGTTATTTTACAAAATCAGGTTCTTTAGATTCGAATTTGCAGCTTGAAGGTTATTTTTAAACAACTTCTTTAAATTGCAATAAACATCTGGCTCTTTTGCCCCACTTTTCGTTAATTTTTATAAAACTGGCCTCATGGCAAAATGGTTATTCAATCATGTAAAAATTTAGGTTCTCAAAATCCCGAGTTTACGATCTCCTGATTTCTAAAAACTCAAACCTTCGGATTTTTCAATCGAAACTCCAACAAATACGTCCGCCAATCGGGCTCCGCTTCATCTAGCCAATCGTCGTCCATACCTCTCGTTGCCCCTTTGGTCGCACCTCTTGGCGCATCTAGTTCATCCTGCAAAAAGAGTTCTAAACCAAAGTCCTGATTACTCACTACCACTTGCACATAAAAAACTTCTTCCTCCCAATTCAAATCTGTGATAAAATCTTCGAGTTTCAAATTAATGAAATTTCCACCTCGCGCCCACAACTCTCGACCATCGGCAACTTTATCTACTTGTCCCTGAATCAACTTTGGAGACATGCCAAAAAGGGAAGACAAATAAATCATTCCACAATGCAAGGACTGTCCACTCTGGTTAGTCAATTTAATTTTGATTGGCGTTTTCAAAGTCTCAGGATGCACTCCTATTTTGAAAATATTATCTGTACCAGTTACTAAATTTTGACCTTCAAACACTTCAATTTTTATTGCCGAATCTGATAACTTCTTATCAGCGTTTTGGAGGTTTTTAGCAAAATGCCATTTGCCAATTTTCGTCAACTTCTCAAGTATTTTTTCATGAGAAGGCGCAGCATATCCTTTCTCCTGACCAGTGAGCGGTCGCTCATTTCCCGGAAGGGTAATCGAATATTCTCCATTGCCAGCACGCAGAGCATAATCTGTATTTTCCGCTTCACGCGAAAATTTGATGCCTGCTGCTCCGAGCTTTTCTTTTGAAATATTCTCTTCTAAAAATTTGATACCTGCTTCCTCTCCAGTCAATTGAATATTCATTTGCCGAGACATCATGCTTGGGATGTAGGCTTGATATTGCTCTCGCTTCATCACATCGGAGTAAGGCGCAAAAGCGATTTCGGCTTTTGAAGGAAAAACTTTAGTCACAAAAGCAGTGAGTTGCTCACCTTGATGATTTTCGATAATTAATTGTTGTTTTACTCCATTCCAGTTTTTGGTAATTCCGTAAATCGCTCCCATATCAATCTCCCATTTTCGATTGAGATGATTGTATGAAACGTTGGCGTAGGCAGGTTTATCCTTCATTGCTCCACCCAAAAATGTCTGGAACAAAAATTTCGGATCTTCATGACTACAATACACCTGTGGCACCTGATCAAACTGCCCTCCGACAAAACTTTTAATGCGCACCTTTAAATCAAAATAGCTGATATCGCCTTTCGATTTTTTTAGAAAATTTAAAAAACCTGTCGTAAAAATACCACCGTCAAAAACTTCAAAGGCAGATTCATGACTTTGACAAGCAGCAATCGAAATATGGTTTCCTTGAGGAATCACATCGTCCAAAGTATTAGACTTTAGTTTATTAAAATCAATTTTATCTGAGAATAAAAACTCATCATTATTACGTGGTCGCTCAGCCAAACCACTCAGTCGTGCTCTACTTTTCGGAACATCATCCACTCCTGCTCCACGCGTGTTGCCACCCGAATGACAGCTATCTGAAATATTCAAAAAATGTGCTCCTGAGCGGGTCGCTTCATAAATCAGCCAACGTATTTCTTTATCAGCAATGAAGCCAGTTCCGCCATCCAGAGAGGCATCATGGCAAGCCAAATTCTCCAATTTACCTGACGGTGAAAATTTCTGAAAAGCATCGCCTGCTATCTCCTGACCACCATGCCCGCTGTAATAAAAAAGGAGTACATCGTTGGGCGATGCGTTGCTATCAATTAAATGCAATCGAAATGCTTCAATTATATTTTGACGAGTAGCATCCGTATCACTCAACGTTTTTATATTCGCCACATAATTTCCAGTCTGATTGTCTTGAAAATATTTTGCAACACGTTCTGAGTCAGAAACGGCTGCTTCCAGATTTGAAATTTTTTCGTCGGAATAATCATTGATGCCGACAATAAGTGCGTGTAGGGTTCTCATTTATTTAGGATTTGAGATTGTTTTGCTAATTTAGTTTTTTAGAGGTAATTTTTAACTTTCAAGCTGTAAAACTTATTCATTTGGTTATGAAAGAATTCATTTCAGTTTTTCTTTTCTTAGTCACCTTCAATGCTTTTAGTCAAAGTCACCTTGACTTCCTCCAGCCTCAAAGTAAAGGTTCGAGCTATCATATTGAAACGGTTGAAATAATTGAAAATCAAAACGTAAAAGGATTAAATGTCAGACAAGAGAAAAAACAAAAAGGTCTTTTCGAAATTAAGCCTATAGGTTACTTCGAGGAAAGTCTGTGCAGTGAGATAAGAATAAAGAACCTTAATGTAGAACAAACCGCTTCGAATGCATCTCAAATAAATCCGAAGAGTTTTGAAGGGTTAACTGCAATTATTCGTTCAGATTCTCTTTTCAAATTCAAAAGAATATACAAACAAACCGAAACTCAATGGAAAGAAGAAGTCGTTTTCGTTGATTTTCTCGAAAAGGCTATTGAAAGTATTCATGGATTTTCAAGTGCAAAAATGAATGAAAATTCTAATTGGATAATCGCCTCAAAACTCAAAGAAAGTGGAAGCTTTTGGACAGAAGATTCTACTTTCTTTCAGGTAATTGAGAGAAAAGACACTTTATCAAAAAGCTGTTT
>CALDSS010000043.1 GCA_937924495.1 uncultured Saprospiraceae bacterium | reverse complement strand
CAAAACGTTATTTTCTAAATAAGTTTCTCCTGTATAAAAGCCTGTCATCCATGCTCCAGGTGCCATTGCGCCTCTACTTTTTATAGGAGGTACAAGCCTTGAGCAGTTCGCCAAATTTGCCGTAAATGCGACCCTTAATAAATCTTTTTCTTTTCCACTTGAATATTTTTCGATTAAGGCTAATAATCTTGAATGACAGGCAAGGGTTCTTTTTGTAAAGAGGTCTGCTACCGTCATACCCTCTTTTGCTGAAATACGAGAATTTTGAATCAATAAGTTGTTTGGGTACCAATCTGTAATCTCAAATTCATTTTCATATTCTATATACTTCTTAATTTTTTCGGGTCGTAAGTCGATTTCCGTTGCCTTTCTTTCGCCATTGTTTTTGTACTTGGCTTTAATAGGAATATCATTTTTGTCCCTTAGAATAGAGATTAACTGAACATAATTACCCTCCAAATTCCATTCAAACCATTTATTATTGTATGGTTCAAATTCTGACTTTATTTTCTTCCATTGCTTTTGTAATAGTACAAGATTCACCTCTTTCTCTAAAAGTTGCTCATTTAGAAAATTTGCGATTGGATTCAAATCATTAGATATTATGTTTCTATTGAGAATGAATGCTTCGCAACAAAATACTCCATAACCTGAAAATGGGTCAAAGACGGTATCTCCTTCTTTTGAATACTTTTCAATTAAACATTTGAGGTTATTTGAGGGCTTTTTTCCCCAATATTTATGCATTTCATACCTATCTCTTTTTTGCTTCAATGTGTTATTTTTTTCGATTTGTAATTTTCTCCTAAGATACGTTTTTCTTTGTTTTTTCTTTTTCTGGTTGCCGACAACGGTCTGTGTACTCGCAGTTGGCGCGCATAGCGCCAATTGGCGAGTACACTTTGTTGGCGAGAGTTTTCTTCTAAAGCTTAAAAATAATTCCTACGAAAGGCTGGGCAAAACCATATTTAAACTCAATATTGTTCAACGGGAAGTGGTTGTAATATCCTAAATATAACCATATTCTTTGATAAACTTTAAAATCGTAACTAAGACCAATTATTCTATTTATTGTAAATCGTTTCTTTGGCTCCTCATCTCCTGCAAAACTTAAATTGCCAGTACTGATTCCTCCACGGAGATTCAAACTCATTTTATTTGAACTTAATAAATCATAATCTAAAGAAGTGCCCCAAATAAAAAATGGATTGTTTATAGTTTGACCACCGTCTATTACAGAGACTATTAATTCCGTACCCAATTTCCATTTTTTTTTGATTTTGTATTTGCAATTAATATTCAAGTAATTTTCCCATAGTGTATACTCTTCACCATTTAAATCTTCAAAGGGAGAATTGGCAACAACAGTGAAATATCCACCAACCTCAAATTTACTCAGTGACTGAGAAAACAATGGTAATGATTTTAACACTCCTATCATTCCTATGATTCCTATTAATGTACTTCTATTTATCATAATTTTAAAATTATCCTTGTTTGTAGTGGGAAGAATCTCTGGGGTTTAGACTTTATGCTTGGTAGATATTCAATTTGATATGCTAATTGTAGATTTATCCAATTTGAGAGTAAAAAATTTACCCCACCACCAACCTCAAAAAAACCAAATAAATTTCTACTTGAAGTTAGAGTAAAACTCTTATATCCTGAAAAAACGTTAGTTAAACCAAAGGAAAACATAGTTTCAGGGTATGCAGTTATTTTCAATTTTTTAGAAAATATATTTACCGATTTTATTAAAAGTGCAGATTCAATAAATTTATGGGAGTGTTGTATACCAACACCAAATCCGTTAAAATTATTATCCAAACTATCATTGTCTGAATGTCTAAATCGATAGTCAAAGGCAAAACTTATGTAATTACTCCTTTTTATTTCTTTACCTAAAGAAATTCTTGGCGCTCCTCTGAAATCAAAAAAAGATTTATCATTAGGGGTTAAAGCAGATTTTTTGAAATATGAGAACCGAGGAGTAAATGCAACTTCATAATTTCCTTTTAATTTAATGTTACTTGTTTTCGGACTCACTTGCCCGAAAACAAGTAACGATTGAATTAAAAGAGAAAAAAACATTAAATACCGAAACTCCACCAGCTGCATGCTCTGTCTTCGTACCATCTTAATTCCCCACAAAAATCAATTCCTGTGAACCCCCATTGCCAATAGTAAAACATTCTTCGACGATACCATGTTCTATCAAACGCCATGTCTATACCTCCAATAAGTAGAGTATAAAATCCGCTTGGGTCGTCACACCACCCCAAGACCCACAGGTTAGGCATTCCAACACCAGGTAGAGTAAAGATGTGCCTTTTAGGTCCATTGCGTGCACATTGATGTAAATTCCAACTCCAATTTAATTGTGTCATAATGCCTCTCGGTTGAACTCCTCGCAATGAATATTCTCCTAAAATTTTATTTGCAACATCTCTTTCAATCTCCACCCACCATGAAGGAATACTATCAAGTTCTGTTGTGATGGAATCCATGTTTAGTGAATCTGCTAAAAAGGCTAAACGGTCGATAATTTGATCTGCAACACGGGCATGCCTACCCAAAGAATCACCATATTGATAGTATTTTTCTTTAGTTGAAAATTTATTGATAATCATTTTGAACTCATTCTCGATATTGGTAGCAATTCCACTTTCTATAAGAATAATTGCAGTTGTGTCATCAGGGTTTACTTCAAACGGTTCTACTACGTTTAAGTCGTAACGATATTCAACTACTTGGGTATAATTTGACATTTGTGATGTATCGCCCTCAGAAACCTGATTTTGAGAAAAAACTTGAGATTGCTCTTCTGTTTTCTGAATTTCATAATCCTTTTGACAACCAAAGTTAATGAGTGATAAAACTCCTAAAAAAAATAAGAGAGACTGTGCTTTTAAACTTATCTTCTTTTTCATGATAAAAGGTTTTTTAGTTATCCCTACTTTTTATTTTGGGTGGTTTTCGGGAATAATCCACCTTTAAATTCAGCGAGAAATTTTTCAAAGAATTGTTGTTTGAAAGACGAAATTTTTTGTTACTCCTACTCGGGTTGAGTGTCGTCTTTCGTTTGTTTCTTGGTATCTAAATTCTCGCCAACTTGTTGCTATGCACACCAAGGTGCATATATTAAACATACATTTTCTCTAAAATAATTACAAAATATCACCTCGAAAGTAATTGATTATCAAGACTTTAAAATGAAAACATGCTAACGCATTGAAGTTGTTTTTTTATCCTACTTAAACATCTCCCTCCTCCCATATTTCGAACAAATTGGACACTCCTCTGGCTGATGCCCGCGAGCAGGGCAGTACTTTCTACCAAAGTAAATAATCTGCAAATGCAGGTCATTCCATTTCTCTTTTGGGAAAAGGCGCTTTAGATCTTTTTCGGTTTTGACTACG
>CALDSS010000042.1 GCA_937924495.1 uncultured Saprospiraceae bacterium | reverse complement strand
CTCAATGTTGTTTGTCCTAATATTCAGGATGTAGTGACAGATACGATGATGATGGTGGGAGATACTTATACGGTCTGTTTGAGCGATTTGAATTTGCCAATTGATGAAAGTTTTATTACTTCTATCATGAATACTTGTACGCCTAATGGAAATGTTGATTTTAATTTCATGATGGCTAACAACTGTCTGGAAATCAATGGATTATCAGAAGGAGTGGATACAACTTGTTTTGAAATTTGCCTTATTGATGGCACCTGTTTTAATTGGAACATTTTTGTTGAAGTAAATGATGGCTGTGATAATTTTATTACTCCAGAAAACTCTGTGATAGGAGTTAATTGCGATGCAGACAGCCTTTTTGTTTGTGTTCGAGGATTTAGAGATATCAATAGTGCTGCGTTCAATTTAGAAATTGACGGAGTACCTTATACTCAACCTTTAGAGGTTTGTGGTTTTGATAGTACTTTTTCATACAGTTACAATAGTTTGCCTGGCGGCGGAAATGCAGGTCCTTATGAAATTACTTCATGGATTATCAATGGAGTAGAGTTCACTGGAACATTTGATGATATTCCTTCATTGGTTGATTCTTTCAATGTTTGGGATCCAACTGGTGATTGGCGACAAGTAACCTCAGGGGTTTCTATTACAGGCGGAAATCCAAGAAATACTTACGGAACCATTTTCGTAGAACAAGTGGCTACTGGAAATCCAGCAACCATGAGTCCGAATGTTTTGATTGTCGGTACTGGAATCGGTTTTTATATGCAAGATGTAGGCAACAGTACTTTAACCTTTTTAAGAATTGCAGATGGTTGTCGAGATACCATAGAAATCACAACCACTTGTATTGGAACCACTACGATTGCGGATACAATAAACATAGGCGATTTCAACACAGACTGTCTTCCTATAGATGAATTGGTGGGCAATTTTACAGAAGTATTTAATTTCTGTTCAAATGAATCTGGAATGGCTGTGATGTTTGATTGGAGTCCGATGGATACTTGTATCACTTATGAAGGATTAGAACCAGGAACGGAACGAGCGTGTTTTGTGGCTTGCGATGACCTCGGAGTTTGCGATACCACCTACTATATTATTACGGTGCTGGATCCGAATGATAGTATTCCTGTAGTGGCTAATCCAGATACGTTGACCACAAATATTGATACCAGAATGGTCATCAACGCATTGGGTAATGATATTTTCGACCCAAATACAGATACAATGTTTATTACAATACCGCCAATGTTTGGAACAGCTATGTTCCTCCCAGATGGAACGTTGGAGTACATCCCAGACCCTGGCTATTGTAATAATAATGATTCAACTGATTATTTAGAATATGCAATTTGTGATAATAATACTTGCGACACGGCAGGAGTGACCATTATTGTAAATTGTGTAAGTGATACGCTTTTTGTGAACAATGGCTTTTCGCCAAATGGAGATGGAGTAAATGACGTTTTTGTAATTGAAGGCGTATTGAATTACCCACAAAGTAATCTGAAAATTTATAACAGATGGGGTAATCGAGTTTTTGAAGAAAATGGATATAGGAACACGTGGACGGGAGATTGGGAAGGCATTGAACTTCCAGATGGAACCTATTATTACATTTTCGACACTGGAGATGGAAATTTAATTTCTGGATACTTGCAAATTCAACGGTAATTAAATGAATAAGTGGATAGATTCATTTAACTGTTGAAAAAATAATTGTTTGCCCCACAGCTTTGGATAGGCTGTGGGGCTTTTTGTTTTATTATCTTTTTCTTCTCTTTTTCTTTCTTTCGGAATCAACTTCTCTTGATTTAAAACGATATCCGATATTGAATTTAGAGTATGGGAGAAATCCAATTTCATTGAAAAAATCTCTTCCTGCTCCTAAACTAATTTCAAACGTAACATTTCGCCTTGAAACCCATTTGTAACCTGCAAAGAAACCGAGTCCTCCACCTCCACCATCGCCTAATGCTCCAACTGCTCCAGCAAAACTACCCAACATCCATCGATCGTTTCCTCTTTTTGGTGAGAAATAATGCTTGCCATTGAGGTAAAATAATCCTAATCCTTGTCCAAAAGCGACATCTGCTCCAATTCCAAAATCTGGGTTAATATTATAATCACCTCCAAAAATACCTCCCGCCCAAAGTAGCGCGAATGGATTGACAGAAACTTCCTGACTTTTTAACGAAAGTGAAAACAAAAATAAAAATGGAAAAATGAGTTTTAATTTCATGGTTTGAAATTTTTGATGAGTAATATATTGAGAGGACAATGAAAAACATCATTACCCTAAACAGAAACCAAAATTAATATTTAATAAAGATTTAGCCCTCTGCCGTTCTTCTATTTATTTCATCTCGAATTTTAGCCGCTTTTTCATAGTTTTCTTGGCCAAGTACTTCTTCCAGCAATTCATTCAATTCCTTAATGGTATAAGTGGTGAGGGCTTCACCAGAATCTGATTTTTTCTTAGATTTCTTCTTTTTCTTTTTTGCGGTGCCTTCTTCTGCTTCTTCCTCGTCCTCTAAAATTACACCAGCAGCATCAAGTATGAACTCATAAGTGTAAATCGGGCATTCAAAACGAACTGCCATGGCCAATGCATCAGAAGTTCTGGAGTCAATCTCAAAATATTCTCCATTGCTTTCAACCACTAATTTGGCATAAAAAATCCCATCCAACAAATTACATATAACTACTTCGTGCAGGGTGATTCTTAAAGCGTCAATGGTGTTTTTGAAAAGGTCGTGCGTCAATGGCCGATTAGGAACCATGTTTTCCATAGCGACGGCAATTGCTTGCGCCTCGAAGCCACCAATCACAATTGGCAGCCTTCTAACACCTTCTTGTTCACCTAATACTACCGCATAGTTATGCGATTGAGTTACACTATGTGACAGAGCTACTATTTCTAAGGGAATCTTTTTCATACCGTCTATTTCCGAATTCGAAGTTTTTAACCAACGAAAAACACTTATTCAGAGTTCTAAGATAAAAAAATTATTGAGCAAACTTCCTTGACTTCTTACCGTTTCCGAAAAAAGTCCGCAAAAGTAGGAAATTTAGATGAAGAATTATTAAGATTTTTTCAACTCGATTTTAGCTTCATTCCACAAGGCGTCCATTTCATCTAAAGTCATGTCTTTCAATGGTTTAGGAGCTTTTTCTTCAATATATTCAAACCTTGATTTGAATTTTTTATTTATTCTCTCCAACGCTGTCTCAGGGTCTATGTTCAAGAATCGTGCATAATTCACTAGTGAGAAAAGCACGTCGCCAAACTCTTCTTCTTTTTTCTCTTGAGACATGTTTTTTTCTAACGTTTCTTGCAATTCAGCCATTTCTTCTTGCACTTTCTCCCAAACTTGCTCGCGAGTTTCCCATTCAAATCCTACTTGCTTTGTTTTCTCTTGCATTCTGTAGGCTTTGACCATCGCAGGTAGAGAATTGGGCACTCCAGCTAAAACACCTTTTTTACCTTCTTGAAGTTTTAATTGTTCCCAGTTCTTTTTCACTTCCTCTTCATCTGCTACCGTCAAATCTCCATAAATGTGCGGATGTCTTTTTATCAGCTTGTCGCAAACTGCATTCAATGCATCGGCAATGTCCCAAGCTCCTTTCTCAGAAGCTATTTTGGCATAAAAAACCAAGTGAAGCATAATGTCACCTGATTCTTCTTTTATGTCCTCTATGTTTTCTTCGATAATGGCATCGGCCAATTCGTAGGTTTCTTCAATGGTCAAATTACGGAGTGATTGAAACGTTTGTTTTCGATCCCAAGGGCATCCCTCACGTAGCTCATCCATTATTTTCAATAGGCGAGCAAAAGCATCTAATTTATCTTGTAGAGAATTTAAGGTAGGATTGGTCATTTAGTTGTATTTTTGCAAACACAAAGATAGAAGTAGTTTAGAATAGTTTTTAAGCTGCAAAATTGAATCTAAAGAACCTGATTTTATAAAATAATTAAACAATAGCTGTGCTATTCTTCAAATATTTCGTTTCATCAGAATCTTCATCTTTAATTTTTCGCATCTAAACTCTAAACTTACTTAAACGTTTTATACCAAAAATTATAGAATGGAATTTTTAAAAATATTCGGCCTTATCTTCTTTACGTTCGGAATTGGAATTATTTTAATCAATATCCGTCATATTCTTACCGGAAATGAATTCCGAGGAACGTGCGCCAACAATAACCCAATGCTGAAAAAAGATATTGGAGATTGTAATGTGTGTGGGAAAACTGCAGACGAGGCTTGTAAGATGCCTGAGGTGAAGAAGGCGTAAGGTGTAATTGAAAATGGAGAATTGAGAAGTACAAGGGTCATTCTCAATTCTCCATTTTCAATTTATTTCAACAAATGTCCCATCAAATCTTTCTTCGTCTTTAGATAGTTATAATTTTCTGGAATAGCAGGTATTTCGTGAGGAACTCTTTGTACAACTTCAATGTTTGAGTCCTCTATCGCCTTGATTTTCAACGGATTATTGGTCATCAAATTCACTTTATCTATCCCCAAATCGTTTAACATTTCGATGGCCTCCTCGTAGGTTCGAGCATCCGCTTCTAATCCCTGGTGCGTGTTTGCTTCAACGGTATTGTAGCCTTTGTCCTGAAGAGTATAAGCTTTCAATTTATTAACAAGGCCAATTCCCCTTCCTTCTTGTCTCATGTATAAAATGACACCACCTTCTTTGTCGATGATTTTCATCGCCTTTTCCAATTGAGGGCCACAATCACATCTTGAAGAGCCAAAAATATCACCAGTCATGCACTCAGAGTGAATGCGCATGGTAATGACCTTATTTGGATCAAAGTTTTGACTTACAATCGCAAGGTGAGGCATATTTTCATCTTTCTTATTTGCATAAGCGATGATTTTGAACTTACCCCATTTGGTTGGTAAGTAGGTTTCGTTTAATCTTTCCGTGGTCAATTCTGAAATTTTTACCATTATGACTTCTCTTTAGTTGATTAATAACGGAGAACTAACAAGAAATCGATTTCTTTGTTTACAAAAAATTATTTTGATTTATGAAAAAAAGCAAACTTATGATTCTTTTAACGCTTTCGCTTTGATTGTCAGATCAAGTCAAATAAGTTTTTTACGCCCATCATTCTGCTGACATTAAAACCCTCTGCATAATCCAGACCGGCAGGTCGGCCATAAGTTGCTGCCTTCGCTCGAAGAAAATCCAAAAACTGTTTTCCACTAATAGGGGTTTGCAATTCTTTGGCATATTCCTTCGCCTCAGGTAAATAAAACTGAGATTTAAAGGCAAGAATGATTTCCATTTTCTTGTCTATCTGTTCAGTGATATCTACCACAAAATCGGCTGTCAGGTTTTTATCTTGAATATAATGGTACACCGCTTTGGGTCGCCATTTTTCTTGCTTTTTCCTTCCGTCTTTAGTTTCTATTTTTTGTAAACCTGCATAGAAACAAGCCTCTGCCACCAATTTGGCAGCCCTTCCGTGATCAGGGTGTCGGTCATTCAGTGCATTGGCCAAAACAATTTCAGGCTGATATTTTCTAATTGCTTTAATGATTTTTAGGGTGTTTTCTTTTGTAATTTCGAAAAAACCATCGCCCATATCCAAGTTCTCTCTAATCTTAGCACCCATCATTTTGGCGGCATCTGCTGCTTCTTTTTTTCGGGTAGCTGCGGTGCCTCTGGTCCCTAATTCACCTTTGGTCAGGTCAATCAAACCAACCGTTTTGCCCATTTCAATATGTTTGAGTAAGGTGCCGCTACAGGCCAATTCTACATCATCAGGATGAGCAGCAAATGCGAGTATATCTAATTTCATTG
>CALDSS010000041.1 GCA_937924495.1 uncultured Saprospiraceae bacterium | reverse complement strand
GCCTTCCTCTACTATTTCTTTGACGGTTTTGTTTTCGTCGAGGGTAGGTTCTTGTTCGAGGTAGCCGATTTTGTAGCTACCATCAAATTCGATTTTACCTTCGTAATTGTCATCGAGTCCTGCGATGAGTTTGAGGAGGGTAGATTTACCAGATCCATTAAGACCCAAAACCCCAATTTTGGCTCCGTAGAAAAACGAAAGCCAAATATTATTCAATACTTTTTTCTTCGGAGGGAACGTCTTTGATACCCCCGACATTGAAAAGATAATTTTTTTGTCGTCTGCCATTTTCTCAAGTTTAAAATTTGAATTAGCAAAGATGAAAAAATGAATGGAATTCTCTTTAACAAAAGACGAGTATGTTAATTTGTAACTTAGGACTTAAAAACCTCGTTTACAGCGCTTTATTAACTTCGATAACATACTAACATGACTAAATTACTAAAGCTGTTCTTTTCTTTTTCTATTGTTTTATTGTTGGTTTCTTGTGGCAAGGATGATGATCCTGTAGCAAAAGGAGACCTTGAAGGAACGTGGACAGCTATTGCTTACAGCGCAGACATTAAAACCTCTAGTGGCGGATCTGCACTATCAACCATTGTTGCAACAGGCACTTCATTCGATTATGATCTTAATTTAGATGGGTCGATGTTCACGACAAGTGGTAGCTATTCTGCTAATCAGACAGTAACTACACCTGATTTTACTCAATCAAATGCTGTAGATTATACCAATATTAGTGGTTCTGGAGCTTATACTGTTGATGGAAACATCATGACAATTGAGGGTTCTTTTTTTGATTTCGAAGCAGGAGGAATGGGGATGACAGGTGTTGGAGAAATGCAGACTGCAACTTTTGTAATCAACGGAGATGGTGAATTGATTTTGAATCAAAATGAAACCATTACAGATACGTCAAATGGGATTACTGTTGATGCTAAAATTGTTTCTTCTTCAACTTGGGTGAGAAAGTAATTTTAGTTTTTGAAAAAATAATAAGCCGAATGCTCTTAATAGGGCATTCGGCTTTTTTATTTGAAAAGGTTAATTTTTACTGCCTCACTAGTTTCTCCGCAAGCAATTGTTCTCCATTTCTATTCCTTAGAACAAAATAGTAAATCCCCGCAGGTAGAGGAGGTAGTGAAAATTGCATTTGATTAAACTCCGGTGTAATCACTTCATTGACCACTAAGTTTCCAGCAATATCAACGATTTGATAATTTACCTCGCCTTCATAAGCAAAACGCACCGTTAAGTTTTGCCCGAAAGGGTTAGGGAATAATTTTGTCTCAAGAAATAAATCGATACCATTGCAATCTTCATCAATGCCATTATCTGCCACTTCAGTGCCACCAGGGTATTGAATGCTGGCATTCAGACCTACATCTTTACAATCTGTGCTATCTCTCACAAAACTGGTTGGCGGAACATCATCACAGATATAGACAAATTCTAAAATGTCACCGAATCCATCCCCATCTGCATCGCGATAGTAGGTGTAGTATGGAATGGCATCATCTTCTAAGCCATTACAATCATTGTCAATGTTATCGCAGATTTCAGGGCTATCAGGATTGATAGCAGGATCACGGTCATTACAATCTGAACTATTTAGGACAAATCCGCTTGGAGCAAAACTTTGGCAAGTATCCATTCTGATTAATTCGGAACCAAATCCGTCACCATCCGCATCTCTGTAGTAGATGTAATTGGTCAATCCGTCATCAATTGCATTGTTGCAATCATTGTCTAAACCATCACATACTTCAGGAATATTTGGATGGAAATTAGCATCTAAATCATTGCAGTCTGAATTGTTGGTTACATATCCATTTGGAGCTGCATCGAGGCAAGTTTCTATTGAGTTTTGAGGGTCACCAAATCCGTCACCATCTTCATCTTGATAGTAAGTGAATAAAGGCATGTCGTCAATGAGCCCATTACAATCATTATCAAAACCATCGCAAATTTCTACAATATTAGGGTTGAAGTTTGGATCATTATCACGGCAATCGTCGCTATTGGTAACAAAGCCTGTAGGGGCAATCATCAGACAAGTATCAATACGTGCTCCCGCATCTCCAAAACCATCATTATCTGTGTCTTGATAATAGGTGAATAATTGTAGCCCTTCATCTGCATTGCCGTCGCAATTATTATCTTTTCCATCGCAAGTTTCAGTTGCGCCAGGGAAACTGTTCGGATCATTGTCATCACAATCAAGATAGCTCAAATAGCCGTCGCCATCTTTGTCTTTATAAAAATATCCTTTGGCCAATTCAAAGGAAGATTTACCAATTTTCTCCCCAATGATTCTACCTGGAATATCATCAGCAGGTGGGTGAATACCGCCCCAAATTCTTGATAAACTACACTGGTCAGAGGCATCTCGGTAAGTTGCCCATTGCAACTGAATGTCTTGACTTGGCCCTTGCTCGAAAACCAAAAAGTCGTTCATCGGTGCTTCAAAAACACCCATTCCACCAGGGAAGTACTCAGTACCAGTCAGCATGGTCAAGACCTCTGCTGCTCCGCGTGAGTAAGTTGAGTGTCCTGAAATATAACCTGCAAAGTTTGGTGTAACGAATGAAGGTCTTTGATATGGCCACCAATTTTCAGCCAAAATCCAACCAACTCCAGCTTCATCAAAAGCTGGGTTGACGATATAATCTGGACCTTGCCAAGTGTAAAGTTTTACCTTTCCAATATTCTGAGGAGCACCAGCAGCAAGCGGATCGCCTGCTTCGACTAATTCAATATAATCTGGAATCAATTCAAATCCATGCGGATCATAGTTCGGTAACATTGGGTCTGATGATTGTCCTTTCTCAGCCATATAGCGAATGGCAGAAACTGGACGGATATAATCATAATATCCTTTGATACCCCATGCTGAAATAGCGCAATCATGCATGGCGCCACCGAGCATGAAATAACTTTTGATATCCCATTCTAAGTCACTCATCATTTCACCTTCGCCACCAAATTGCTTCACTAATTGTGGGTGATCAGAAACATAATTTAAGATAGTGTACCAATGCCCCGGAGGTGTTTCCGATTCGGGGCCATCTGCCCAAAACTCCGCGAGAATACGACCATAGTCGCCCCGCTTCACCATGTTTGGTTGGTATTCCTGATTATTTACAGGGTTTATGGGGCGACCTTGACTTTGGTCACCGCCATCATATACATCATAGAAAGCTCTTAATTGAGGTATGTTTTGAGGAAAAAGTCTGCTATTGAAATTTCCTTGATTTCTTGGTGAAATATCAATCAAAGTAGGGTCATTGGCATCTAAATGCGAAGCCCAAATCGAAACCAATTGAAAGCCCCAACGCCATTCATCACTCATACCTCCACCATTTGCGTCTAACATTGGTGGTGGCCCTGGATCATGATAAATATTATAGGTGTCTCCATCGCGCATTTTTACAGTCAAATCATTTTCCGTAAGGGAAAAAGGAGTAACGTTACCCCATTCTGGACTCAAAAAAGGAGGCGTATTGAATGGAATTACATTCCCTGATTGGTCAATGAAGACATCCAAGGTCAATGGTTGCCAGCGATTTGGATCTAAAATATCTGGGTTGCCTGGTTCTTGCGTAACCAAAGGCTGATTGAGTGGTTCGTAATATTGATTGGTATAACCCAAATCTTCATTTGAACCATCTAAACGCCCATAGTTGATGTAACAAGAAGCGATATAATTTCCTAATGCTTCTGGTGAGCCGTTTGAGTAGTTTGCTGAAACAAAAGCAGGGCTGTAGCCATACTGACTCATCAAATTATTGAATCGTTGATAAGTGGCAATACGTCCAGGTGACCGAGCAAATCGATGATTTAATACTCTATAGGCAGCATAAGAAATAGCAATATCTCTTGCTTCTTCTTTAGACATTCCATTTCTGGGTGTAAACCCATCAAAAGGGCAGGCAAAATTATCAAAGGTTTGTCCTAAAAGATAGGGCTCTGCATTTTCATCAAAAACGGCCCAAGCATCATACATAGCGGCTGACGTATGAAACAAGTTTCGCGCATGGACAGTAGGTCTGGCCAAATCAGATCGAATTGCTTCGAGCAACACTTCATTCCACTCGCGTGCGACGCTGTGTTGTGCGGTTATTTGACTTGAAAAAAGGAGTGTGAGAATAAAAACAATCGGTAAAATTCTCCTCATGGTTGATTATCTATGTTCGTGAGAAATCGGTTAGATTCAGTTGAAGATACAAATGTAATTCCAACGACAGTTAGTTTTACTAAAAAACTGCGGTGAGGTTGTGTGAATTGCAAAAATTATCTCAAAAGATTAGAAGCCAATTTTGGAGAATTTCTTCGTTGTTATTTCACTTTCAAAAAAGCTTTCGCCAATTCCAATCCTTTTACTTGGTCAGAAACATACGTGGCTAAGGTGTCATAATCTTCTCTGGCATATTTTAAAAAACCAGAAGCTTGACCATAAACGGCTGATAATGAGCATTTTGAGATGAGATAGTAACCGTCTAGAAAGTTTTTGATGCCACCAGAAATGATGACCTGTTTGCAAGCCAACTCATAATCACAATCAGCGGCAATTTTATTGGTGAGATGAACCATTTCTTCGGCAGAGTGGCCGACGTGGGTCATAGCATTAAAGGCTTCCTGTTTTTGGTCGGTATCACGGAGGAGTTCGAGTAGAGCAAAATTGGTCCCACCGCTTGCCGCGAAATCTACTGCTTCGAGTGGTAGGTCAAACAATCGTCTCAAACTTTCATAACCCATTCCTTGCCCCACTTCTTTCACGATGATTTTTAAATCTGTCTTTTCTAAAAAGTGTTCAATCGTATCAATCGGCGCTCTTTTGAAAAAATCACCTTCCGGCTGCATAGCTTCTTGCAGTGGATTGACGTGAATAATCAGCCCGTCAGCTTTGAGTTTGTCAACCAATTTTTCGGCTTCTGATTCTTTTTTGAGGTCGATTAAATTTTCGAGTTGAGCGATGCCGAGGTTGGCAAAAAGTGGGGCGTCATTTCCAATAATCGGACGTACATCAAAATCTTTCAAAAAATGATCATCAAACAACAACGAACGACAACTGCCCAAACCCATGCCCATTCCAAAATCATTGCAAGCACGAGCGAGGTTTTGATTGATGGTTTTGGCCAAATCAGTACCACCCGTCATACTGGAAACCCAAACAGGCTCCTTCATTTTTTTACCTAAAAACTCAAAAGCACCCCAGCTTCCTTTGTCTGGATGCGCAGCCAATAATGGCTCGTAAGAAAATCGACTATCTAATTGATTTACAGCGACTTGTGATTTGAAAGCCAAATCAATATGGTCTCGCTTTCGCGAAACTGCAGTTGGGTCATCCTTTTCTGAAGCGGTTTTCTTTTTGATAGGCAATGTTTTGATTGACATCTATTTTGAGTTTGTAAAAGTATAAAAGTAACAGGTCAACAGCAGGGTATTGGGTTTGTTTAATTTTCAAATTCTTAGAAAATCAGATAACATTCATAATTGGTCGAGATTAAGGGCTTGGACAGAATTAGGTTAGCGAACAGAATAAGGTTAAGCACTTAGATTGATTGAACGCAGAGACACGGAGGCGCAAAGTTTTGTTTCTCCTTGTCTTTGCGTTTAATTTACATCAATTTCTTCGAAAAGAATACCTTCCTTTTTACCATAAGTTTCTAAAGCCCATTTTACTTTTTTGGAAAGTCGTGGTTCATGGTTTTTGAATATTTCAAAGGTTGAGAAATCCATTGGATTCGAAACAAGATCTACATGAATTTCGGTTTCCATATCTCTTGCAATTAAAACTTGAGTATCATATTTGTCGTCAAAATCAGAAACTTGATTTATGAGCACAGTCATTTTTGAACTATGACTTTCGTACCAAAAATCATGATGTTGAACGATGAAATTCACAAAATTATCAAGCGTAGTATTGATTAATTTTAGTCTGGTAATTTTCATGTTAAAGTCATTTTGAGTCTCCGCGTCTTTTGCGCCTCTGCGTTCATCAAAATCGAATACAAACATTCTTTGGCTCCGTAAAAAATCGCAAAGCTTCAAAACCACCTTCTCGACCTACACCAGAACTTTTGACCCCTCCAAATGGCGTTCTCAAATCACGTAACAACCAAGTGTTGATCCAGACAATTCCTGCGTGAATGTTTTTGGCCATTCTATTGGCGCGACCGAGGTTTTCTGTCCAAACGGTGGCCGATAAACCATACTGCGTGCTGTTGGCTAATTGCAAGGCTTCTTCCTCTGTTCGGAAAGGTGCAATAGTGACAACGGGGCCAAAAATTTCTTCTTGATTGGTGCGACAATTAGCAGGCAAACCTTCGATGATAGTAGGAGCGATGTAGTATCCGTTTTCATACCCTTTCGGGAAAATGGCTTCGCCTCCAGTTAATATTTTTCCACCTTCTGCTTTCGCCAATTCGATGCAAGAAAGTATTTTTTCATAATGTGGTTTGGAAACAATGGCTCCCAAATTGACCGAGTCATCTGATGGATGTCCGACTTTCATGGCCTTTGTTCGTTCCACGAAATCAGTTTTGAATTTTTCATAAATCGAAGCCTCCACATAGATTCTCGAACCACATAAACATATTTGCCCTTGATTGGCAAAGGAGGAACGCATCGTCACTTTCATCATTTTTTCATACTCACAATCTGCGAAGATGACATTCGGATTTTTGCCACCCATTTCCAATGATACTTTTTTGAAAACTGGTGCAGCGACTTTTGCAATTTCTGCTCCCACACGCGTACTTCCTGTAAACGAAATCGCTTTGATTTTTGGGTGTTTCGTCATCTCAGCACCGACTTTCAAACCATCTCCATGAATGATATTTAAAACGCCTTTCGGCAAACCAGCTTCAATACAAATTTCAGAAAATAAGAAAGCACTCATCGGTGTCACCTCCGATGGTTTTGCAATCACACAGTTCCCTGCTGCAATCGCTGGAGCAATTTTCCACGTAAATAAATACAGCGGCAAATTCCACGGAGAAATCGTTCCTACTACACCCAACGGTTGACGTAAAGTGTAATTTATGGCATTCGTCATTTCATGCGCATTGGTTGCAAACTGTGTTATCGCTTGCGCGAAAAACCGCATATTGGACGATGCACGAGGAATGTCCACTTGTTTGGCCAACCAAATTGGCTTTCCATTATCTAATGATTCGGCTTTTGCCAAACGCTCTAAATTGGCTTCGATTAAATCCGCAATTTTGGTCATCACTCGGCTCCGCTCCTCAATGGAAGTGGCTGACCATTCCGCGAAAGCGGCCTCGGCAGCATTCACTGCCTTTTCTACATCCGAAATATCCGAGTCGGGTACTTGTGAATAAACGTCACCTGTGGATGGATTGACGAGGTCGATGTAATTGCCCCTTGTGGGTGGAGTTAGTTGACCGTTTATGTAGTTTGAGATTGATGTCATGAATTGAGCTTTGTGGAATTTAGCTGTTACACAGAGTTGCACTAAGGTACCACAAAGGGACACAAAGTTTTAATTGATCTTGTGTTCTTTGTGAAACTTTGTGGAGTCTCCGTGTCTCTTTGTGAATTAGCTTCTTCTGCTAAGAATTGAGTGGAAGGTAAGCCACCGCCTTCATCTCAATCAATAAATTCGGATGCGGTAATTGATGCACAGCAACGGTCGTACGAGTCGGCCCCGTTTCATGATTGAAAAAAGTGCCATACACTTCGTTGTAACCTTTAAAATCTTTCATGTCCACCAAAAAAGTGGTCATATCAATGACATGAGAAAGGTCTGCACCGACGCTTTGCAATAACTCGCCAATATTCTCAATCACTGCTTTTGTCTGTGCTTTTATATCTAATTGCCAATTGCCATCAGCATCCTGAACAGCTCCGACATGCGTATTGTCTTTCCTTCGACTACTCGTTCCTGATACATAAATAAAATCGCCCACTCGTCGCACATGCGGGTAATGGCCTAATGGCTGTGCTTTATTTTTTAAAACTTTTCCTGACATAAATTTTTAATGAAAATTAGAATAAAAATGAAAATTAAA
>CALDSS010000040.1 GCA_937924495.1 uncultured Saprospiraceae bacterium | reverse complement strand
TTTTTGCAGCTCCGACTGCCGATGTAAACTCGGTTGGAGAAGTTTGTAATAGTAGTCAAAATGGAGAGCCTACCACTCTCGATTTTTCTACTTTAATCAATAGTGGCGATAGAAATGGTACTTGGACAGATGTCGATGGTTCTGGAGCAACGGGTGCATTCCCAACCCTCGATTTTGAAAATATAACACCCGGCAATTATACTTTCAGATACACAACTGGCTCAGCAAGTGCTCCATGTACTGAGGCATCTTATGATGTCGTTCTTACCGTGCGTGATTGTAGCTGTCCATCTGTTTTGACTACAGGTGCTGGACCAATTTGTAATGATGCCATGGTGGATTTAACGGATTTGACCCTAACCACTGAGAATGGTAGTTGGTCAATTCTTTCCGAGCCAAACGGATCTACTGCCATGATTAATGGTAACAGTTTTGATGCAAATGGTTCGCCTTCAGGAGCTTACGAATTGGAGTTCAGATTAACAACCGCCGTTGCGGGTTGTCCTGAATTTTCAACTCAAACTATTATGATAGACGCAGCTCCAAATGCAGGGGATGTAATCAGTAATTTAGAAATCTGTGAAGGGTTAGATACCATTATTTCGCTTTTAGATTTAATTGAAAATTATGATGCTGGGAGCTGGTCAGATATTTCACTCAATCCAATCGCAACGGGCTTTGATGCTTCCTCTGGCATCTTAAGTTCTTCTGGGATTGCAGTTGGCAATTACAATTTCAGTCATATTGTATTGGGAATGGGTGCTTGCGCAGATGCCTCGACTGAGGTAGAAATTATCATCAACGAAAGCCCAACCGCAGATGCAGGTATGGATGTAGAAATTGATTGTGAAAATACAGCGGTAAATTTAGGTGGCTCGTCCACTGGTGGCTTAGGAGTTTCATATAATTGGTCGGGTGACGTAGATAATCCAAACGCCAGAACAACAATGACTTCGCAGCCAGGCACTTATGTTATCACCGTAAGAAATACGGCAACTGGATGTTCTGACTCAGATGAGGTGGAGGTTACGGTTTCAAATGACTTCCCGTTGTTAGATCCTTCTCATACGGATGTCTCTTGCCCAGATTTGGCAGACGGAATCATTGAAGTTGGAAATATTTCTGGTGGGCAATCTCCGTATGTGTTTTCATTGAATGGAAGTGCATTTACAGATCAAACAACCTATACTGATTTGCCAGCAGGTATTTATATTTTAAAAGTAGAAGATGCAGTTGGTTGTGTCGATTCTATAAGTATTGAAGTGTTTGAGTCGGCTCCGATAAATGCTGACTTGTCCGCCTCTCGTACACTTATCCAAGTAGGTGAAAGTACGACTTTGACTGCCAGCACCACTGCTATGATAGATTCTATTCTTTGGTTTCCAGCCAATGAATTCGATAATTGTTTTGATTGCTTAACGCAAATGGTTTCACCTGAAACTCAGACGACTTACTCGATTCGAGTGGTGGATGAAAATGGATGTGATGCAATAGCTTCGGTGACCATCAATTTGGAAGAAATAATAGAAGATGGCGTTTTCATTCCTTCTGCTTTTTCTCCGAATAATGATGGCATCAATGATATATTCTTGCCATTTGCGGGATCGAAAATTGCGAAAATCAATTACTTCTACGTTTACGATCGTTGGGGAGAACCTGTTCATAAAGTAACAGATATGGAACCCAATGATCAGTCTGCAGGATGGGATGGTACCTTTAAAGGAAGAGTGCTAAATACTGCCGTTTTTGCATGGGCTGCCGAAGTAGAATATACGGATGGAACATCGAGAGTTTTTGAAGGCGATGTTTCGTTATTTAGATAAAATGTAGCACAGGCATCCTTGCCTGTGTAATCTTAAGAGTAAGCACGAATATTTCTAATCGTACTTACTCTTGAGATTAGTTTTGATGAAAAATTATCAAGAACCCTCGGGATCTCACAGACAGGGATGCCTGTGCTACTTTCTTTTAATCTTTGAATAGTGGAACATCTAATGCCTGAACTGCCTCTCTGTACGCTTTCCAATCTTCTGCAAAAAACTTATCAATTTTCGTAAAGAGCTTATCTGCGAAACGCTTCAATTTTAATTTTTCTGCGGAAGCAGCTACTTCCGTTTCTCCGTTAGCATTGGAGATACGACCGAGGGTTTGCCAAATATGTGAATTGAAAGTTGGTGGTTGCTTGAAGTAACCTTTCTTATCTTGTAAACCGGTAAATGAATCAAAAAATCCACCGATAGATTTATTCAATTCTTTGCCCTGATCTGCGATTTTTGTTTTGGTAGAATCGACTGCATTTTCCATCCACATATCAATGAGCTTAATCGTTTTTTGTGCTTTTCGCAAACGGTCTGCATAATCACTTCCTTTTTCCGCGTAAGCGTAAACTTCTTCTTTCGCTGCTCTTTCTTTTTTGAGAGAAGCCATGCTTCTTTCCAGTCTTGGATCTGCTTTTACTACCAAATTAGTCGAATCTTTCAAAGAATCATTTTTTACAAAAACCATTTTATAAGTCCCTGGTAAAACACGTTCTCCAGTTGGTAAATCTGCATCCTTTTTCGGTTCTTCTCTGCTTGGTCTGCGAACACCATCTTCGCGCATGTTCCAATAAATTCTGGTGAAACCTGTATCTATTTTTGTAGAAAAAGTACGAATCGTATCCCCTACCATATCCATCACATAGACTTTGGTATTTTTCTTTTTGCCTTTGCCCCATTTTCCTTTTCCACCTTTTTTACCATCCTTTTTATCCATTTTCTTTTTGGCGTCAGCTCCTTTCTTTTTACCCTGCTTTCCTTTTTTCTTTCGTTTGCTGTGACGCGTTCCGGCATCTTGTTTTTTATCGTCTTTCGGCTCACCGCCATAAACCGTTACCATGGCTCCATTCCGACGATTTTCACCTTGGAAAAATCCATCTGCTCCAAAACGCAAACCATCTACTGAACGATAAGTGGCTTGATAGGCAGTCGGCGCATCAAAAACATGAAAATCCTTTTTCAAAATATTAGCATTCGAAGAAGCCATTTCCCGCAAAGGGCGAATGTCATCCATAATCCAAGCCGCTCGTCCAAAAGTTCCAATAATTAAATCTCCTTCTCTCGGATGAATTTTCAAATCGGCTACCGAAGTACTCGGAAACTCCTTCCACTTCGACCAATTTCTACCAAAATCAAGACTCACATACAATCCGAAATCGGTTCCTAAAAAGAGTAAATCTTTCACTTCAGGATCTTGAACGATGGACCAAACATGACCTTCTACTTGATTCTCGCTGGCAATGCGCGTCCAAGTCTGACCATAGTTTGAAGTGTGGTAAGCGTACGGTTTCCAGTTGTTTCTACGATAGTCATTTACCACCACAAAGGCTTCGCCTGCGTTGTAAGTCGAAGCATTGATTTGCGGCACCCATGCCCCATTTGGCATACCCGGCAAGCGACTCGCAACATTCGCCCAACTGTCTCCTCCATTTCGAGTAATGTGAATATTTCCATCATCTGTGGTAGCCCAAATAACACCTTTCTCCAGAGGACTTGGCTCGATGGCCAAAATGGAATTGAAATTTTCGGCAGCCGTCACATCAGGTGTCAATCCACCAGAGTTGCGCGACTCACGTTGTTTCGTTGTATCCGTATTGGTCAAGTCAGGAGAAATGATTTCCCAATTCAAACCATTTTGAGTACTCTTATGAACATATTGTGAACCATAATAAACCGTTTTGGAATCAAATGGATCTTGCGCAATTCCTGCATTCCAATTAAATCTCAATTCAATAGAATCAGGATGAACAGGGCGGATATTGGTACTTTTTCCGGTTTCCATATCCACATATCTTACCCAACCATTCTGAGACATGGCGTAGCAATAACGCTCATTATTAGGTTCAAAAACCACATCGAATCCATCACCAAAAGCTACCTCTTGCCATGCTGAATTGTGAATACCTCCACGCTGCCATGCCCAACTTGGACCGACCCAAGAACCATTGTCCTGCATCCCTCCCCCTACTCGATAAGGGATACTCATGTCATAATTAATGTGATAAAATTGGGCTACTGGAATGTTATCAATAAACTCCCAAGTCTTTCCTTTATCACGAGAAATATTCAAACCACCATCATTTCCTTCAATGATGTAGTTTGGATTATTGGGATGAATCCACATGGCGTGGTGGTCAGGGTGCACCCCTCCAAAGCCTTGATAAGCCAAGAGGTTTTGCCAAGTTTTACCGCCATCCTCACTACGTGATACGTTGGTCCAAAGACTATAAATTCGATTTTCGTTACTCGGATCTACATAAATTTCAGAATAATAAAACGGGCGATTACCAGCCGTTTTATCTTTTGAAATTTGTTTCCACTTCATGCCACCATCTGTACTTTTATAAACTGCATTTTCTTTTGCTTCGACGAGTGCATAAACAATATTCGGCTGACTTGGCGCAATCGCCAATCCCATTCTACCTAAATTACCTTTCGGCAAACCGTCTTTTTCAGTGAGTCGTTTCCAGTTTTTACCACCATCATGCGTGATGTACAAACCAGAGTTTTCGCCACCTGAATTGAAAGTCCAAGGCTTACGCCGAAATTCCCACATGGCAGCAATCAACTTATTCGGATTGGTAGGATCCATCACTAACTCGGCACAGCCAGTTCCCTGATTGAAATATAAAACCTTATTCCAAGTCTGGCCTCCATCGGTTGTTTTGAAAACACCCCGTTCTGGATTATCTCCCCAAGCACTTCCGAGAGAAGCAACATATACCTCATCAGGGTTGTGCGGATTGATACGAATACGATGAATCGTTTTGGTGTTTTTCAAGCCCATGTGTTTCCACGTGGCACCACCATCAAGGCTTTTGAAAATACCCATTCCTGAGTTGTGTGAGTTTCGTGGATTTCCTTCTCCAGTACCTACCCATATCTCCGATGGATTGGACTGATTGATGGCCAATGCACCGATGGATTGCGTCGGTTGTTTATCAAAAATCGGCGTCCATTTGGCACCTCCTTCACTAGTCCAAACACCACCTGAAGCTGTACCGACATAAATTTTTTCGTAAGGTTTGAGCGCCACATCAATAGCCGTCACTCGACCACTCATCCCAGCAGGGCCAATGTTCCTTATTTTTAGATTTTTAAAATCTGTAGAGTTTATTT
>CALDSS010000039.1 GCA_937924495.1 uncultured Saprospiraceae bacterium | reverse complement strand
CAGCGTCAACGCGTGGCAATTGCCAGAGCGATATTGAAAAATCCATCTATTCTTTTACTGGATGAAGCGACTTCTTCGCTTGATGCGGAATCAGAACGTGTAGTGCAGGAAGCACTCAATAAATTGATGGAAGGTAGAACGAGTATCATCATCGCTCACCGTTTGTCAACCATTCGAGAAGTAGATAAAATTTTCGTGCTCAACGAAGGAAAAATTGTGGAAGAAGGCACGCATGATTCGCTTTCTGTGATTGAGGGAGGATTGTATAATAGTTTGGCGAAGTTGCAGTTTGATTTGGTGGAGTAGTTTTGGAGCGATTTGCACAAGAGATTTAGTGGAACACGGATTTTGATAGGACACGGATTTAACGGATTGGAAAGGATGAGAACAGATTTCTCTTGCAAAGAGAATAGACATTGACTTTCTTCAATGATTTAATAGTCCACGATTTAATTCTGAAAAATCCTCTAATCCTGAGAATCCTGATTCAGACAAAATGTAGGTTGAGTGATTTTGTGAGAGGCAGAATTAAAAAGAAAATTGCTCATAGAAAAAGGTCTTTTTCTCACCCTGATGTAAAATTATACTTAATCAAGAACAAATAGTCAAATGACTTCAATCTCCCTTTTCGAACTCAACGAACACATACGACGTGCACTGGCGCTCAACTTTCCTGATGCGGTGTGGATACGCGCGGAGGTGGGACAGTTGAAAGAATCGAGAGGACATTTCTATTTTAATTTAGTACAAAAATCAGAAGAAACAGATGAGCTGATTGCGAGATCAGATGCTGTGCTTTGGGGTAGAAAGTTTAAGAGTTTGGCACGACAACATGGGAGTTTGATCAATGATTTGTTGGAAGAAGGGTTGGAGTTGTTGCTAAAAGTACAAGTCGATTTTCATGAGTCGTTTGGGTTCAAATTAATGGTGGAAGATATTGACCCGAATTTCACGCTGGGCAAATTGGCGATTGAGCGGCAAAAGGTTTTAGGAAAACTAAAAAAGAAAAGATTGTTGGAGAAAAACAGCTTGTTGGCCACTCCTACTGTTTTGCAACGCATCGCTGTTTTGTCAAATTCTACGGCAGCGGGTTATCATGATTTTATCAATCAAATTCAGTCAAATAAATATGGACATGACTATGAGTTGGAGTTGTTTCCGATTGCTTTGCAAGGAGCAAAAGTCGAAGGTGAAATCTTAGAAAAATTTGAAATTATTAAAAGCCGAAATAAGGAATTTGATTGTGTGGTCATTATCAGAGGTGGTGGTTCTAAAATTGATTTGGCGGCGTTCGATAGTTTTGAAATTGGAAAGACGATTGCGAATTTCAAACTGCCCGTTTTTACAGGTATCGGCCATGAGATTGATGAAGGAATTGCAGATTATGTGGCGCATACAGCTTTGAAAACACCTACGGCTGTTGCCGAATTTATCATTAGTCACAATGCTTATTTTGAAGAGCAATTGATGCGAAATTGGTTGCAAATCAGAGAAATCAATGCTCAAATTTTGCGTGAAGCAAAACTGCAATTGGAAGCCATTCATCAAAATATAAAACATCTCAGTTTAGAAAATATCCGAAATCAAAATCGGATGATTGATTACATGGAGCAAGAGATTCCTCGTGCTGCAAAAGGTGTTTTAAAAACTGAAAAGTCCAAAGTTGATAATCTTGAAAAACTTTGTAAAACCCTCTCACCTGAGGAGATTTTGAAACGAGGTTATTCCATCACGACGAAGAAAGGTAAGGTGATTAAAAATTCGAAAGACCTGAAAAAAGGAGATGTGGTGAAAACGATTTTGAAGAAGGGGACGGTTGAAAGTAAAGTGGAATAAGCTATTCACAAAGAAACACGGAGATGCCACAAAGTTTCACAAAAAAATACCAACCATTTTTCTATGGAGCGCATCTATCTACAAAAGAAAATCATGAAGAAATTAATTGTATTGACGCTCCTTCCTTTCTTATTTCTTAATTGCAAAAAAAGTGAAATACCAGTAGAGACGGATTGTGATAAAGTAGGGATAGTCGATAATGATCAACTAAGAAATGCACCAAGCGACCCATTCGATTTTATTGCTGCCGAAATTATAGGTGATTGTATGAAAGTAGTTGTTCGCTATGGTGGCGGTTGTGGTGGAGCTGATTTTCAATTGTTTGGTCAGGAAGAACTTGCTCAATCCTTGCCTCCGCAACGATTAGTACTCATCTCATTGGACGATAAAGATAATTGTGAGGCGTTAGTTACAGATACGATATCGTTTGATTTGACTGCTTTCCGTGCTGAAAATTTGAATGAAGTGAAACTAACACTTGATGGAATTTCAAGAACTCCAATTCTATACAAGTACTAAAGTTTTAAGATTAGTACTTCTACGCGTCTATTTCGGCTTCTGCCATCGTCTGTTTCATTGGTCTCAATGGGTTCTGCATCACCGATGCCTTTGTATCGAGTACGTGTTTTTGAAATGCCGTTTTCATTCAAAAAAGTAACGACGGCTTTTGCACGTTTGCGAGAGAGGTAGAGGTTGTAATTATGTTTGCCGATACTATCTGTATGGCCAATCACTTCGATAATCATATTAGGGTGCTCGTGCATGATGTTGAGTAGTTTTTTCATTTCTACAAAACTGCGTGGCAATAACTCAAATTTATCAGAATCGAAGTAGATGTTCCTTAATTGGAACTTATTTCCAACCTCCAGCGGTATTTTTCGAATATCATCATCCTTCACTGGTACATCAATGATGGGTTCTTCTTTTCTCAGCAAAATATCATCAAAATAATAGTAGGCATAAGGCAAGGCATTGGGTTGTCCTGTTCCCGCAACTAGAGTGTTTTTATCATCGAAAAAATTTCCAATAATGAGATAATCTGCTTCCTGATCGGCTGTGAAAATGCCACCAACTTTTGTCCAGCTTCCATTTGGAGCAGGCACTATTCTTTGGGCACTGATTTCTGGTTTATGCGAAAGTAAATCGTCCGTTTTTATGGAAATTGGATTTTTTGCAAAATAAACGCCGAGGTTATTTATTTCTAAAGAGCGTTGCAGGCGAGTCGTCCAAAACTCAAAGTAATATTTCTGACCGACGACTAAGGGTTCTGAAAGTTGAATTTGAATATACTCGCGACAGTGCGGTTTGCCATTATCACAACCATACAATGTTAGGCCGACCATTGACTCTCCTCCATGAGGTGCCTGATTGCCGAAACCTTTATCCGCCCAATGAGCAGGCACTCTGATTTTTGGACCAAATACATCAGGCGAAGCACCAGTAGGCGAAGACCAAAATTTCATTAAGTTAGAAAAGTGTTGACCTTTATAAAACCAACCAATCGGTGTGCCACTGTATTTCTCAAAACCTGGATTAGGAATGATATTTTCAGGTAAAACTTCTGCCGAGGATTGAGCAATAGAATTGGTAGCGCATAAAAACGCCGAGATAATAAAAATGGATGTTATGAGTTGTTTTAATCTCAAAGTAGGTAGAATATGTTTAAATAAAGGTCTTGAATTTCTAACGATGAAACATCTTTAGAGTTGTGTTTTTGGCTTTTTGCAAAAACTCTTAACAGGTTTGAAGGCTGCTTTAACTGGAACTTTGAACAACTTCTATTACTTTTGTCAATGAAACAGCTCTATGGGGTTTCACTTAATAAAATTTAAATCGTAATAATTATGAAAAAATTCCTTTTGTTCGCTGCCATGAGTTTGGTGCTTGGTGCAGTGGCAATTTCTTGTAAAAGCAAGCCAAAACTTTTGACAGAAGAGCAAATTCTTCAAAAAGTAGATTCAATGTATCAGGTACAAGTAGAAACACTTGGTGCTGATTTGGATGATGCTTGTGATGCAAAATTTGATGATTTAGTTCAAACTGCTGTTGACTCAATCATCGCTTCTAAAAACTAATTTTGAAAAGAATAAATTTAAAATAAATGAAAAAGAAATTATTAATATCAATGCTTGGCTGTTGTGCAGTTTTCTTTTTGTTTACTGCATTTGATAGCGGTAATGCTACTCAAGAGGAGCAGGTTCAAAAAATGCAAGATTTACTTGGGGAGCGTTTGGATGCTTTCAGAGTTGCCAAAGAACAAGAGTGTAAAGATCGCGCATTAGAGGTTGCAGTAACACGTGCAGATTCAATGATGAATGCTTCTACAAAGAAGAAGACTGTTCGTAGAAAACCTACTTACACTAAGAAAGGAAGTGACGTGCCTAAAGTGGTTGCTCCAACACCACCGCCTGCACCTGCTCCAGCGCCAGCTCCTCCTCCTGCACCGAAAGATGTGACAAGAGATGTTCAAAAAACAGCGACTACTTCAGGGAAGAAAACTGATGCTGCGAAAAAAGCAGTTCAAGATGCAGCTAGAGAAGTACAGAAAAAAGCGACAACTACGGGTAAGAAACGTGGCGGTAACTAAGAATAGAAAATTAGTTGCAAGAATAAAAAAAGCCATCCGCAGAGCGGATGGCTTTTTCGTTTTTTATAGAGTATTGATTATTGTCTAATCAATACTGCCGTACAATTGTCTGTTTGTACTCCTGTACCAGGATCGAAGGTTGCAGAATAGCTAATTGTAATCGTATTGCCATCTAAAGAACCAGAACCATTGAATACAATGCTACAAGTTTCATCATTGTTGATACTCAATGCTGAGCCATCAATTGTAGCATAAACATCATAATTGATAGGATTACCGTTTTGGTCAAAACAATTGTAAGCACCTAAGTTTTTAAGAAAAATACCATTAGGCTCGCCAACAACTTGCTCGATTGCAATCGTATATGGATCGGTTACTCCGCAATCTTCTTCAGTCGCATTGTAGTTGCCAATGAATTTTGCAACAACTTCAACACAGCCACCATTGCCATCGTCTTCAAAACCAGTGTCACAGATACAAGTTCCATCAATACAAGTAGAGTTATCGACACAGGTAACAGCATCACAAGGATCAGCAGGAATACAATCTCCAGTCACTGGGTCTTGAATAAAGCCTACGTCACAGACACATTCGCCATCAAAGCAGGTACCATTTGTACAAGCAACATTGGCACAGGGGTCGTCAACACAAGAAGTGAAGTTTATGGTCAAGACAGAAGCGAATAAGACTAATGAACATAACCATGTTAGATTTCTTTTCATCATAAGAGCATTCAAATTTTAAAGGAGTGATAAATTTTATTCTAATATTGTATGAGAAGTTGCTTTGAACTTCAAAATTAAGTGCAAAAGTACTTTGATTTTAAATCATATACAAAATGGTGGAAATGTATCAGATAACTGATATTTTGATGGTAGGCATATTGACTAACGAATAAGCACCTTAAAATGCTGATTTTGGAACTGTTAAATTAAAGCTAAAACTCGTGATTTTGGTTTTTTGCATATTCGAGGCATTTTTTCCAATCTGATTGATAATGTTTTTGAATTTTCTCTAAATCACTATCTGAAATCATTGGCTCTTTACTAAGTATAAATTCAGGAACTAAGTATGCCCCGTATAAAATCGGATAGCGAATAATGGACAGTCCAATTAAAAACAACCGATGCAAAATTGGGTTATTGGTAACTCTCCGCTTTCGTAAATCAATAAATTGACTTACCCAATTGATGACTTTGAGTTGTTTTTGATTGTAGGAAGTGTGCTTGCGCGTCAAGTCTATTTCTGATGGATCGAATTGTACTTTTGCATAATCTGCCACCTGTTGGATGAATTTAAGGGGTTCATTTTTCAAATCATCATACAGTAGAACGAGTGGCTTTTTGGTGAAATGCTTTTCCAATAATTCAATATTCTTAAAAAATTCCAAATCTCTTTTTTTGAAATATCCCTTATCATTTTCGAGGTCAATAAATTCATTAAAAGAAAAAGTATAGCTGTTTTTGATATAACGTCGATACTGAGAGGCAATCCAACTGTCTTGCCTTCTAAAAACAATGATAGGGTAGAGGTCTGGGAATTGATCAGACCATTTAATTACTTCTTTTTCCAATTGCTGGTCAAATTCATTAGAAACCAAATACTTGGATGCTCGCTCTTTTAAGATTATTTCCTGCGCTTGATTATAGCTGGTTCGTTGAATGTATCGGATGCCTTCAAATTTGGGGAAAACTCGATACTGAATGTATTTCGAACCGGTTTTACCCATGCCCACATGGAAGTATATTTCTGGTGCTTGTTGCGTACTCACAGTCTATATTTTGCGCAAAAGTAAAATTATAGGCGCAGCTTCTTAAATTATCATACTTTTGCTCCGAATTTTCCAAACAGCTTTCCCCACAAAAAATTTCTAAAATGGACTTTGAGAAAGAAAAAGAAGCTTTTTTAAACGAATTTGTAAAAAACACCCTTGCTGAAGATGTTAGGGATGGAGATCATACTTCGCTTGCTTGTATTGATCCTAATTCGACCAGTCGAGCGAAATTATTGGTAAAAGATGTAGGTGTGCTCGCAGGGATAGAAGTGGCAAAACATTTTTTCGCCGCAGTTGACCCTAACTATAAAATGGAGGTCTTTATCGAAGACGGTTCTGATATCAAGTTTGGCGACATTGCCTTTGAAGTGGAGTGTAACAGTCAAGCACTATTAGTCGCAGAGCGCTCCGTTTTGAATACTATGCAACGCATGAGCGGTATTGCCTCTATGTCCAGCCGCTTTGCTTTTGAGGTAGAAGATTTGCCTGTGAAGGTTTTGGATACCAGAAAGACCACTCCATTAATGCGGTTTCTTGAGAAATGGTCAGTAAAATTAGGTGGCTGTACAAATTACCGAAGCGGCTTGTACGATTGGATTATGATAAAAGATAATCACATTGATGCCTGCGGAGGTATCCAACAAGCTATTTTACGAGTTGAAGAATACCAGAAAGAAAAAGGATTAGACCTTTCTGTAACGGTTGAGGTTCGAAACTTGAACGAATTGGACAAGGTATTAGAAGTCGGAAAAGTGCGACGTATTATGCTCGACAATTTCGAGGTGCCATTGCTCGAAGCAGCAGTCGAAATAATTGGAGATAAATTTGAAACAGAAGCATCAGGTGGTGTTAATATCAACACCATTAGAAAAATTGCCAAAACAGGTGTGCAATATGTTTCAGTTGGAGCGCTGACGCACTCGTCTCAAAGTCTTGATTTGAGTTTGAAAGTGATAAAGTAGTAAGCGATTAGAGATATTTCCACGTCATCGTAAGCAGTAGCCACATTGACAAGACAATTACCAGCCAATAACGGATGTCTCCGAAACTATTGAGTTTGTTATTTGTATTTTCCATGGTTAGGATGTGAGTGGTTATGTTGATTATGTTCATGGAGGGAAAATACAGGGGAGAAAAGGATTTATAAAAGCCTTTGTTTTTAAAGAATTTCAAAAAGGATACCATAAGCATTCAGCATAATATTTCTACTACCGCTATTAGCGTAACCAATGGATTATTTATTTTATGGAATGGGATGGGGATTGTGGCTCGCCATTATGGTCGGGCCGTTGGTTTTCGCTTTAATTCAAACCACGCTCGAAAAGGGAACGCCCGCTGGTTTTACAGTAGGATTAGGAATCTGGCTTAGTGATGCTTTATTTGTTTTAGCTTTTTTTTGGGCAGCAGATTCTATGCGTTCACTCACTGCCTATGAAAATTTTGAATTAATTGTCGGCACCATTGGAGGCATTATTTTATTATTGATTGGAGGCGGTATTTATCTCAATACTCCGAAAGAATTGCCCAAACCCAGCTTCAAAGCATCAAAAGATATTTTGGCCAACGGTTTCAAAGGATTTGCCATCAATACATTCAATCCATTCACGTTTATCTTTTGGTTGGGAATGATTCCTACCTATGTTCAGACAAACAAGATGATTGACACTCAAATATTTATCTTTATTTTAGCTATTTTTGGAACTATCATTTTTACGGATAGTCTAAAAGTGATTTTTGCTAAAAAACTCCAACCTAAGTTAACTTTAAAGAATATCATATTAGTCAGGAAAATATCAGGAGCAGCATTAGTGATTTTTGGAATTGCACTCATTATTAGAGTATTAACCTAAAATTTGAGCGTGAATTTTTAATTTTCCATTCTCAATTCTCAATTCAAAGTATGGCCTTTATTCTTGACTCTCCTTTTACACCAACCGGCGACCAACCACAAGCCATCAAGAAATTGGTGAGTGGTCTGAACGAAAACGAAAAAGCGCAAGTGCTTTTGGGGGTAACGGGTTCGGGTAAAACCTTCACGATGGCCAACGTCATCAAAGAGGTCAATCGCCCCACACTCATTTTAACCCATAATAAAACCTTGACCGCGCAGCTCTACGGAGAGTTCCGCTCTTTCTTTCCTGACAATGCGGTAGAATATTTTGTTTCCTACTATGATTATTATCAGCCAGAGGCCTACATTTCTGTAACCGATACTTATATTGAAAAAGACCTCCAGATTAATGAAGAGGTAGATAAACTGCGTCTGCGCGCTACGTCTTCCTTGCTTTCAGGTCGAAGAGACATCATTATTGTCGCATCCGTTTCGTGTATCTACGGTATGGGAAATCCCGAAGATTATCAGTCAGGGATTATACGAATTGCGAAAGGGGATGTGATTTCAAGAAATACATTTTTATATCAGTTGGTAGAAATTCTCTATTCGAGAACGGAGACTGATTTTGGAAGAGCAACTTTTAGAGTGCGAGGCGATAGTGTGGACATCAATCTGCCTTATGTCGATTACGGTTATCGAATTATCTTTTTTGGTGATGAAATAGAAGAAATCGAACGCATAGAAATTTCTTCGGGGAAACGAATTGAGTCGCTTGAAAACGCAGCCATCTATCCAGCCAATTTATACATTGCTCCCAAAGGAAGAATGCATAACATCGTCAAAGAAATTCAAGACGAACTTTATGAGCATGCAAAATATTTCGAAAAAGAAGGTAAGTTGCAGGAGGCAAGTCGCATCCGCGAACGCACCAATTTCGACCTCGAAATGATAAAAGAATTGGGGTATTGCAGTGGGGTAGAAAATTACTCACGATTTTTCGATCGTCGAAAACCAGGGACGCGCCCATTCTGCCTTTTGGATTACTTTCCAGATGACTATCTCATCATGATAGACGAAAGTCATGTCACGATTCCGCAGCTGAGAGGCATGTGGGGGGGAGACCGTGCGCGTAAAATGAATCTGGTCAACTTTGGTTTTCGTTTGCCATCTGCCATGGATAATCGACCGCTCAATTTTTCTGAATTTGAGAAAATGACTAATCAAATCATTTTCGTAAGTGCCACGCCGAGTAATTATGAACTGGAACAAACGGAAGGAGAAATTGTGGAACAAATCATTCGCCCAACGGGACTGCTTGATCCGCCAATCGAAGTGCGCCCAAGCATCAATCAAATTGATGATTTGCTCGATGAAATCAATGAAAGAATTAAAGCTGACGAACGCGTTTTGGTGACAACCCTCACCAAAAGAATGTCGGAAGAGTTGGCAAAATACCTTGCTAAATTAGACATCAAAGTGAGATACATTCATAGTGAAATTGATACAATGGAGCGGGTAGAAATTTTACGTGATTTACGACTTGGGGAGTTTGATGTGTTGATTGGGGTCAACCTTTTGAGAGAGGGATTAGATTTGCCAGAAGTGTCGCTTGTCGCCATTTTAGATGCTGATAAAGAAGGTTTTTTAAGAAACGACCGCTCACTTACCCAAACTGCAGGTAGAGCTGCTCGTAACTCCAATGGGCTCGTGATTTTTTATGCTGATAAAATTACAGATTCGATGCAACGGACGATTGATGAAACCAATCGACGACGTACGATTCAGATGGCTTATAATGAAAAACATGGCATTATTCCGAAAACGGTTTTGAAGTCAAAAGAAGAAATCATGAAGTCGGGTTCTATTCTCGACATCAGAGGCCCAGAAGGGCAGAAAGCCTATATTGAAAATGAGGAAGTAAGTGTTGCAGCTGATCCGATTATCCAATACATGTCGCGAGAGCAGTTGGAAAAAACGATTAAAGAAACAGAAAAACGCATGAGAGCGGCGGCAAAAGATTTGGATTTTATCACAGCTGCTCAGATTCGTGATGAATTGTTTGCGCTCAAAAAACAATTAAAGACTTTAGTTTGAGTTTAGCTTTAAACTTCAAAACAGAGCTTTCAGAACCTGAATTTGTTTAATTTTTCCGACGTAGTGCTACTATGTCAAAAAACATTAAACTTCTTCAGAACCTAAAATCTCAATTTTTCGCATCTAAATCTAAACTCAAAATAAAATCTAACCATTGCCTGACGTTACCAAAAATCTCAATCTTTTTCTTCGGGGTTTCTATGCTTTTACCAAAGTGTTGGTATCGTTTACGTTTAAAATTTTCTTTCGAAAAAATACCATAATTGGTAAAGAGCGATTGGATTTTGAAGGGCCGAGCATCGTTGTGGCCAATCATCCTCAAACACTTTTTGACCCATTGGTGGTAGCAGTCAGAGTACCGCGTATTTTTTTCTTTTTGGCCAACTATTCCATTTTCAATACACCATTTCGAAATTGGTTTTTTAGAACCTTCTACTGCATTCCAGTCCGTCGAAGAAAGGAGGATGCAAAAACGGGCCATCTTGATAACAACAAAAGTCTAAGCGACGCTTCTATCCATTTGGCAAGGGGTGGCTGCTTGTTTGTTGCCCCAGAGGGCGCAAGTAGAATTGAACGCCGCATACGACCTTTAAAAACAGGGGCGGCACGCATTGCTTTTGATGCCGAAAGTTCTAATGATTGGAACTTAGGATTGACCATTTTTCCTTTCGGAAATAATTTCGAATCTATCACTCGATTCAGAAAAGATTTTGTTTTGAATGTTGGGCATCACATCCGAGTAGCGGACTTTAAAGCGGATTATGAAAACGATGAAAAAGAGGCAATTTATAAATTGACTGACGCCATATCAGCACAATTAAAATCACTAACAATTACGATTCAGGATGTTCAAGACGAACGAGCCTTTCGGCAAATAGAGACAATTTTTCAAAACGAAAACAATGGACTTTCAAGCGAGGAAGATTATAAAAAGCGAAAACTCCTTTCTGAAAAATTTCTAAAATTAAAAGAAGAAAAACCTGTTGATTTTGAGTCTTTAAAATCAAATGCGCTTGCGTATAAAAAATATCTTCAAGCATGGCGCTTGTCTGATAAAGCCATAAAAGAATGTATGTTTACCAAACTTCAAAAAGTTAGTAAACATGGGTTTTTCTTTTCTATAGGGAGAATTTTAAAATTGATACTCACATTTCCCATCTCCGTATGGGGCTATCTGAATAATATTTTTCCATACCATATTGGAAAATATTTTGCGAGCAATCCAAAGCTATTTATTGGGTATCGAAATACAGCAAAGTATCTCAGCGGATTGGTATTTGTTCCATTTTTCTATACACTTCAATCTTTTTTAGTTGGCTATTTTTGGAATGGATGGGCAGCGTTGATTTATTTTTTAATACTCATTCCGACGGGTTTAATTGCTTGGTGGTGGAAGGAGGAGTACTTAGTTTTTAGGCAGAAATGCCGATTGAGTTCTATTGAAAAGAAAAGACCAGAAAAAATTGAAGAATTGAAAAATTTACGAGAAAGTATCACAGCCATCTTGGCTGTGCTTCCTCAATGATTTGAGTTTGCACAGGCTGGAAGCCTATGCTACATTATCGCCCAAAATCATCCTGCAACCGCACAATATCATTTTCATCAGAAGGATGGTCAGCATCAGTGTGTTGCCAGATTTCAGCTACAAAACCAAAGCCTTCCAAACCCACCAAACGATGGCGTTCACCTTTTTGTAAAACGACTTGTGAACCTGCATGTAACGTTTCCAAATCTCCCTGTTCATCCGTTTCGCTACGAACAATTCCGACCTTGCCACCTGCCACGCGCCACACTTCCGAACGACGGTGGTGGTATTGCCAAGAAAGGCGTTTCTTTGGTGCGACCACTAAAATTTTTGGACTTACTTTTCTATCTCCAACAAGGACGCTGAAGTCTGACCCTGGAAAGTAAGTCTCCACAAATTGATTTGAATGTTCTTCATTGATTACAAAAAAACCACCCCACGGACGATTAAAATCCTTCCGCTCGAAAGTGAAACCTTGCCCAATAAGTTTGGCTTCGATTTCTTTAAAAATGGCTTCTTTTTCGGCTGCTGCTACTTCGATTAGTGTGTACATTCAATGATTTTTTTTTACAAAAGTAAGGGAACTTGGTAGAAGAAGCTATCAAAAAATTTTCTTTCAACTGTAAATGCGCTAAAATCGAACCTGAATTCGCTAAAAATTTTATCTGTAGTGCTGCTATTACTCTGTGTAAAAAGTTAATTGATGTTTTACTTTGCCTTCTAAGGCGGTTACTTTCCGTAACCTCCTTACTTTATCGAGGCGTAACTCAGAAGGTCACGGAAAGTGACAGCCTGAGATGGCTCAAAAAATGGTTAATAATTTTTTACACACTGTACATGAATAAAATTTTTAGCTTTTTCAGAACCAATTTTTTCTCATTTTCGCATCTAAACAAAAATTCTTGATGGCTTCCAAACTCGCTTTATGAAACAGTTTATTCTTCTGGCTACTTCGGTTTTGATATTCGGTTGTTCTACTTCAAAAAAGCTACCAACCACTCAAGTTGAGACCTTGAATCAAAAAATAACAGACTCTCCTGTTTTTGAAAAAGGGTTTACGGGGCTCGTTTTATTTGATCCAATGACCAATCAAACACTCGAAAATATTTATGGTGATAAATTCTTTACGCCTGCTTCCAATACAAAAATTTTGACCTATTTCGCTACCGATCATTTTTTGGGAGATTCGATATCTGCCTTGCGATATGTGATTCGCGACGACTCTTTAATTTTTACAGGCACGGGAGATCCTTCGTTTTTGAATGATGAATTTTCTGAAAATGACAAAGCGCTTTCTTTTTTGAAAAGTAGGAAAGAGCAGCTATTTTTTACTGCCTCAAATTATAATGATGCGAGCTATGGCAAAGGTTGGATGTGGGATGATTACCCTTATAGTTTTCAACCTGAAAAATCTGCTTTTCCAATTTATGGAAATACAGTTACTTTCAAAAAAGAATCTGCAAACTCAGTAGTTGAAATCATTCCAAAATATTTTCAAAACAAAACGACTTTCGTCGAAAAGGTGGGACAATCTTCTGTGATCAGATCTGAAAAATTCAATAAATTTAAAGTGAATCTAAAAGCGATTACACGCTTTCCTTATGAGCGAAAAGTACCGTTTGTTTACTCCGATTCTCTTTTTGTAAAACTGCTTTCGGATGAAATTGGAAAGCCCGTTACGTTGCTTGAAAATTATTCATTTTCAAAAGAGGATAGCGAAGAAATTTATTCCACGCATGCAGATTTACTTTTTCAAAAATTAATGCAAGACAGTGATAATCATATCGCAGAACAATTGCTTCTGATGTGTTCTGAACAAGTTTTTGGCAAGATGAATTCAGGAGATTTTATTCAATTAGTGAAAGATTCTTTGATGAAAGATTTGACTGAAAAACCACTTTGGGTAGATGGCTCGGGTCTTTCTCGTTATAATAAAATTACACCCAATCAGAATATTTATATTCTTCATGAACTGTATAAATCAACTCCTTTTCCAACAATAAAAAACATCTTTCCCACTGGTGGTGTGAATGGAACTATTGAAAATTGGTATTCAGGAAATCCTCCTTATGTTTTTGCGAAAACTGGCTCGATGACAGGGGTTCATTGTCTCAGTGGTTATCTCGAAACTCAAAGTGGAAAGCAATTGATTTTTAGTTTTATGCACAATAATTATACAATTCCCCTGAGCGATTTGAAAAAGGAAATGCAGGTGATGTTGGAGTGGGTTAGGGATAATTCTTAATCCGTCCTGTCGAACCCCAATTCGACAGTAAGCAAAGATTTGTTACCGTCGAACTGAGGTTCGACAGGGCATTTGAATTATGCCACTTTATAAACTATAGCATTACAATTCATGCCCGCCCCAACAGAAGCAAAAATGATGTAATCACCACTATTGATTTCGTGATTTTCGACTTCACCTTTTAAAATTTGATCTAAAAGAACGGGGACAGTTGCTACAGAGTTGTTGCCCATTTTTTCGATAATCATCGGCATGATTCCTTCGGGTGCTTCACTGATTCCGTAAGATTTGAAAAGTCGTGCAATCATGGCTTCATCCATTTTTTCGTTGGCTTGATGGATGAGTACTTTTTTCACGTCAGTGACTTCAATGCCTGCTTTTTCAATACATTTTTTAACCAAAGGAGGCACGTGCGTGAGGGCGTAATTATACAGTTTTCGTCCCTCCATTTTTATAAATAAGTCGTCACCATAATCTTCTTTATAAGATTCTCCCATCCACAACAGCAAGGCGTGGTCAATAGTATCTGAACGGGTTATATGTGCAATAATTCCATCCTCAGATTCAGTTGCGCCTAAAACAGTAGCACCTGCTCCATCTGCATAAATCATACTGTCTCGGTCGTGCGGATCAACAACTCTTGAGAGCGTCTCTGTACCGATGACTAATACTTTTTTGGCATCGCCTGACTTGATGAAATAATTGGCCTGAATCATTCCTTCTACCCATCCTGGGCAGCCAAATGGTAGGTCATAAGCGACACAATATGGATTTTCGATTTTCAGTTTTTGCTTAATTCTTGCAGCCAACGTAGGCATGCAATCTACCCGAACATTTCCTTTTTTTACATCTCCAAAATTATGTGCCACAACGATATAATCTAATTCTTCTCGATCAATTTTTGCGTCAGCAATTGCTTTTTCAGCAGCCAAAAAACCGAGGTCAGAAGCTACTTGATTATCGTCAGCATATCGCCGCTCGGCAATACCTGTGATACCAAAAAACTTATCGATGATGGTCGCATTTTCAAGGTCGAAAGACTGTCCTTTTCTATCTAAAAATTGATGATTTAGGAAGTCAGATCCTTTGACGACTTTAGAAGGTAGGTAGTGACCTGTGCCCAAGATGGTGGAGCGTATTTTTTGGCTCATGATTTCGCTTTGTTTTGGAAAGTTTTTCCAAAAGTATTTTAATAGAGAGAACGGGTAATTTCAGATGGCTGGATCGAAGGTAAAAATAAATAGCGAATATTCGCTCGATTAATATTGTGGATTAAAATTCCTCATGCGAATTGTCACAAAACGGTGCCCCCTTTGTCAACTTACAATTGCATAATTTGACCTTCCCTGTTCGTTTGGCAGTGAAGAGCAACGGCTTGATTTTAGTGCCATGATGCGATCCATCGCAGAAGGGTTGATTTTTGCTAAAACCACATTGGCAATAAAGATAATTTTTGTCTTTTTCTAAATGGACAATGGTTGGTTCCGCGAAAGCGGTGGACGCTTTTTTATAGCCGCGAGACATTTCATTTTCTTTATCATCGGCAGTGATGACTGGATAAAAATAGGAAGCAGTCCAATGCTCCTCTGGGTCATTCATTAAGCCATATTCTTTTGGAAATTGGCGCGTGAACATGGCCGTTCCAAACAACTGATCCCAGATAGAAAACATGTTTCCAAAATTGCCATTTGGATCACTCACGCCATCGAGTTTGCTTTTTCCATGGTGCGCATGATGAAAAGCAGGCGTGATGATAATGCGCTCAATCAGCGACATCAGCGGACTCAAGATTTTATTTTTATAAAAAATGGAATCCCAAGTCACGGTGCTATGCGAGCCGATGATGACCAATTGCTTCAACACCAAGCCAGCGGCTACTGCTAATCCACCTCCCAAAAAAGTAAAAATTCCAACCCACCAGATATTGGGCATCATTAAATAATACAAACCTGCATTTCGGTACGAAACAAAAAAGCCCATTTCTTCTGCTTGATGATGAGCGCGGTGGAGTTTCCACAAAAAAGGATATTCATGCGCAGAACGATGATACCAGTATTGTAAAAAATCATCGACCAGCAAATAGATTGGAAGTGCAAGCCAAAAACTTGTTGTATTTAAAATGCCTTGGGTTTCTCCAAAAAAACGAGTTCCAAAAAAATAGGCACATCCTACAATCAAAGGTTTGATAGCCAATGATAAGACCAGAAAACCCCCAAACTCTTGAATCCAATCATCAGATTTTCTTTGACTACGATGGAGATAACCAGAAATGACTTCGAGCATTCCGAAGAATACCAGAATGCCCATGACCAAATAAATGTCGAGGTTGGGAACGCCGAAAAGTTCGTTTTGCATTTATAACAGATAGTGCGGAAGATACTCCGCCAATCAACAAAAAAAGCGGAGGATCATCTCCACTCCACAAATTTTAAAACCATTTGATGGTGAGGTCAATCATTTTTTCTTTTACCTTATTGTAAGGCGGCATCATAAATTCAATTGCGCTTGGTAACCATTGCTTGAAGACACCACGTGCATTTGAAAATTCCTTAAAACCATAGTGTCCATGCGATTTACCGATTCCACTATTATTCACTCCTCCAAAAGGCAAATTCATATTTCCGAAATGCACGCCAGACATGTTTATAGAAGTACCGCCAGCAGACGTGTTTTCGATAAAATACTTCGTGTTCTTTTTGCTTCGACTGTAGATGTAGAGCGCCAATGGTTTTTCCTTTGAGTTGATGATGTCGATGACTTCTTCTTTGTTTTTGAAGGTCAGGACAGGCAACAGGGGCCCAAAGATTTCATGCTGCATCACATCCGAATCCATTGGCACATCAGTCAGGACAGTAGGTTCAATGTAATTTTCTTCTGCCTTCATTTTTCCACCAAAAGCAACTTTTCCACCTGCCGAAACTGTATTTTCTAAATAACTTTTGACTCGTTGGAAATGCCGCTCATTAACGATGCGCATATAATCAGGACTTTGGGAAGGATCTGCTCCGTAATGCTTGACTAATTGTTTTTGCAGCTTATCAAGAAATTCTTCCTTTTTACTTTCGTGAATGAGGATATAATCGGGGGCAATGCAGATTTGACCATTATTACAAAACTTCGCCCAAGCAATTCTATTGACGATGCTTCCGATGTTGGCCGTTTCATCAATAATGGTTGGGGATTTTCCACCCAACTCTAAAGTGACAGAAGTTAAATGCTTAGCCGCTGCTTTCATTACGATTTTTCCAATAGAAGGCGCTCCTGTAAAAAAGATATGGCTGAATGGCAAATCGAGCAGCGCAGTAGCTGTTTCGACTGCACCTTCCACCACTGCTACTTCCTTTTCGTCAAAAACTTCTTCGACTATTTTACGCATAATGGCCCCCGTATATGGCATCGCTTCTGATGGTTTGAGGATAACAGTATTTCCTGCCGCTATTGCGGAAATGAGTGGCCCAAAACCCAATTGCAAAGGGTAGTTCCATGGAGAAATAATCAGGCACATTCCTTTGGGTTCGTATCGAATCCAAGAGGAAGAACCCAGTAATGCCAGTGGCGTATCCACGGCCTCATCTCTCATCCAAATTCGTAGATTGCTACAGGTGTGTTTTATCTCTGAAGTCAATGGAAAAATTTCTGTAAGATCCACCTCTGCTGCTGGTTTTCGGTATTCTTTCCACATCGCCTCCCGTATTTCGGGGCGATATTTCATCAGCACTTTCTGAAATTTTCTGAGTTTGCGAATGCGCTCTTTTGCAGTTGATTTTCCTACTGCTCGGTGAGATGCTTTTTGTAATTCAAAAAGGGAGTTTATTTTTGAAATATTCGTTTCAGCGATAGGTGCGGCTACCATGGTAAATTATTTTGATACAGGTCAAATATAAAGAAAATAGTACCCTTTGTTAAAATGAGGAAATTCTTTTTTGAAACAACTTCTTAGCTAAAACAATCTTGTTGTGCTTTTTCGATCGGATTTTCATGATACAATTGAAGTACCTCTCGTTGCTCCAAAGCCCGATCGTAAATGCGCAGTTCATCAATAACGCCTTTAAATCTGCGAAGACCTCCACCCAAGCAAGGGCTGTTTCCGATTGAAAGCGGTGTTTCGTTTGAAATATCTACGCCGCTGCATCTTCGTGCCTCTGCTACTAATTGGCCATTGATGTAAGAGTAGGCTCTTATTCCTTTTCTAACCAGAGTATAATGATGCCATAATTGGCCATAGGTAGCCGACGAAATTCCTTCAAAATCTTTCCAGTCACTTTCGTGAAAATCTATATCCAAAGAGTTGGGCCAAACTTGAATGTCGAGCATGTTTTCTTCATTGCAATCCGTTCTTTTGGAAAGCAAACTTTGTTTGTAAACCGAGTTCCCCGTAGGTCGAAAGTAGAAACTTACCGTGAAGTCTGAGGTATTGAAATATTTGTTGACTTTTCCTTGAAATTCAATGTAATCATTTGCGCCATCAAGTAGCAAGCCGTCATCTTTTACCCCACACCAACATTCTACGGTTCCAAACATTTTGCCATCAGAACCCAGTCCAGAATCATCACGAGCATCGCAATTGTCAAAAGAATAATAAGCCACAAGACCATCGTCCAGATGATTGTATTTTTCAACCGAAACAGGAAAAGAAAGGATAAACATGAATGGCCAGAGAAAGAAGGAGAGCTTGTTCATATTTTTATAGTTTTTCTAAAGTTAAACTTTCAATAGGAAAATATAACTTTACTCAAAGGAAAGATGCCCCAAAACCCTTGATTTTAACCATTTTGTAAAGAGATGAACCGCTTAGTCGCTAAAATTTCGGCAACCACTCGTATTGAATTTGGAACTGGTAAATTCGATGATTGGTGTGTTTTTGTTTGTGAAAAAGGAAGAAAAAAACATGCGCCAAAAGACATCGAATATTTTGGTCGTTTGCAACAGTTGAGTAAAATCCATGGAGCACAGCAGGTTTATAATGATTTTTTGAAAATCTATGAAAAGACAACAAAGGAGGTTGAGCAGTCTGTAATTGACCTCATTGAAATACTTTCCAATGGCTATGGTAGTGATGCTTTTGAGGTGAGAAAATGGTTTGTAGTTATCTATGCAGGCATGATTGCTGAAGAAAATAAATCAAAAGCCATTCTTAAAAAAAGAATCAAACGGCTCGGGATGTATCAAACTTTAATAGAGAAAATGCCTTCAAAAGAAGCCGCAATTTTCAGTAAAGGAAAAAAATGGCAAGAGCTGAATCGCATTTGTCGGGAATTAGGGTTTTGAAGTAATATATTAATACCTACTTTTGCGGTTTGAAACCAATGGCTTACGCGCGAAGCACTAACTCTTCTTCATGAGCGAATTGATTAAGCACGAATGTGGAATTGCATTTGTACGATTGTTGAAACCTCTTTCATTTTACCAGAAAAAGTATGGTACGCCTCTCTATGGCCTGAACAAGCTGCACTTGTTGATGCAGAAGCAGCGCAATAGAGGACAAGATGGTGCTGGACTGGCTACTATCAAACTGGATGTGCCTGCTGGCAAACGATACATCAGTCGCCGAAGGAGTAGTGAGTCAGATGCACTCAAAGATTTGTTTGATAATGTTTACAGCCGTTTCAATGAGCTGGATCCCAAACAAATGAAAGATACCGAGTGGTTGAAAGAAAACTTGCCCTATACAGGCGAAGTGCTCTTGGGGCATTTGCGATACGGAACACATGGAGGAAATAGCCTCGAAACAGTTCATCCCTTTTTGCGCCAAAACAACTGGAAAAATCGAAGTGTAGTTCTTGCTGGTAATTTCAATATGACCAACGTGGATGAGCTTTTCGCTGAATTGGTGGAGTTGGGTCAGTATCCCAAGGCGAAGGCAGATACCGTAACGGTTTTAGAAAAATTTGGGCATTTCTTGGATGACGAGGTCATGAGATTGTTCAACTGGTTCAAACCAGAAGGGTACTCTAATGAAGAAATCAGTAAATTGATTTTTGAGCATTTGGATGTACAACGATTGCTTCGAAGATCAAGTAAGAAATTTGATGGAGGATTTGCAATGGTTGGACTACTTGGCCACGGCGATGCTTTTGTGATGCGTGATAAACATGGCATCCGACCAGCATATTATTATATTGATGATGAAGTGGTGGTAGCTGCTTCTGAACGCCCAGCCATTCAGACAACTTTCGATTTGCATTTTGATCAAATCAAAGAAGTGAAACCAGGCCATGCCTTGATTGTGAAATGTACGGGCAAGGTGAGCGAAGAACCTTACATCAAACCAGGTAAAAAATTGGCTTGCTCTTTCGAGCGAATTTATTTTTCAAGAGGAACGGATCGAGATATTTATAACGAAAGAAAAAAACTGGGAGAACTGCTTGTTGATTCTGTTTTGGAAGCAGTTGATTACGATTTTAAAAACACAGTTTTCTCATTTGTTCCCAATACAGCGGAGTCCGCTTTCTTTGGTTTTGTACATGGATTAGAATCGAAATTGCTTGAGCAGAAGAAAAATAAAATCCTTAAACAAGGCAAAAAACTCACGGAAGCAAAGCTTGATAAAATCATGAAACGCCAAGTGCGTGTCGAGAAGTTGGTGATAAAAGATGCGAAGCTGCGCACTTTTATTGCCGATGATAGTTCGCGCGGGCAAATGGTTTCTCACGTCTATGATGTCACTTATGGTATTGTCAAAAATTATAAAGACACGTTGGTTTTATTGGATGACTCTATTGTTCGAGGCACCACATTGAGGGATAGTATTATTGGCATTGTTTCTCGTCTCAAGCCTAAACGAATTATCATAGTCTCTTCTGCTCCTCAAATTCGTTATCCAGACTGCTACGGAATTGATATGTCGAAGATGAAAAACTTCGTGGCCTTCCGTGCGCTTATCGAATTGTTGGAAGAAAACGGCAAAAAGAAACTCATCAAAAAAGCCTATCAGCGTTGTAAAGCATCTTTGGATTTGCCAGTTGAAAAGGTGAAAAATGAAGTGGCGCCACTTTATGAGGAATTTACACAACAGCAAATTTCTGAACGGATTGCCAAAATTGTTACGCCAAAGGACATCAAGCCAGAGGTGAAAATTATTTACCAAACGATTGATAATCTGCACGAGGCTTGTCCTGACCATTCAGGTGATTGGTATTTCTCAGGCAATTATCCGACGCCAGGTGGAAGACGTATTGTCAATCGAGCGTTTATGTATTTTATGGAAGGAATTGATAAGCGGGCGTATTAATGACTTCTTTATTCTCACTACCACTATATTTTATTTTGTTGGAAAAAATAACTTAACTTTGAGTTGGTAACTATGCGAAAACTCAAGGAATGTTTGATCTTACGAAAACATGGACTTCTACAGGTTGGTCAATTGTCGCAGCAATTATAATTGGGATTATTTCTTATTTATCGGAGTTCCAATTTTATATTCCTACTGCTGCCTTAACTTTCGCAATAGTTAACAAAATTCTTGACTCTCAAAAGAACAAAACATTAGATCAGTTACGCCAAGATGAATTATCAAAACTGACTTCTGAACATGAGGAAGATCGTCTAAAAATTTTAAAGAAAGTAGCTCGCGATCAAATTCATATTAGTCGTTTGGCTATTTCAAGGGAGAACATACCTGCAATAATTTCATCATTTGGTAGCCTTGAATTTATTATCACTGAAATTTCTAAGTGCTGCAATACTGATGAGAATAAAAATAGATTCAGGGTTGTGAAAGGTATGATAGGGGATACAAAAACTATTTTTGAAAAATCATTGAAGGATCCTAATATTGTGAAACCTTTTGACACAGCAATCAATTCTATTAGTAAACTTGAATCTTATCTAAACGATTTATAACTTTATAAGCAATAAAAGCGTTAATTAGTTATGACACTTCCTGAGTTAATAAATATTCTTGATAGAAATCATCTTAACTGGAACAGAGTTAGTGACCTTCCTTGTGTTCATACATTTTATGACAAGTATTATATTAATTTATGTCTCTGGAATTCAAATGGTAAACCAACCATTTCAGTAGATGTAGATGATATTGTACAAGGACAAAATGATTTGATCAATATAGACTTGTCAAATGGACAATCTTTTGATAAACTCATTAAAGTTTACAACACCGTAATTAAGTCTGCTGCCAATATTGCAGCATAGTTTCCCGTTTAAATACTCCAACCACCTTTATTTTAAATTTTTTTCAAATAAATTTTTCACCACATCTCTCGGTACCTTATGCGTCCCTTCAAAAGTTCTTTCCTCAAAATTCAATTGGCTATTAGAAATAACTTTTCTAATAAACTCTAATCTTGGAGGCGTCAAAAATTGATCATTGGTTCCATACATCCAGACCAGTTTTTTAGAGTTGAAATAATCGAGATGAGGACTGTAATCAAGGTCTTCTGGCAACATTCCACCAAAAAGAACAAAGGCATCCGCTTTCGGAAAATTTTCCATTGCCCAACGAATAACCGTTGCGCAGCCCTGCGAAAAACCAAAAAGAATAACCTGCACATCATCCGCTAATTGAGGTGCATAGTGATCATACAACTGTTGTAAATAATTGGAGTAGTCAGCAATTTCATCCAGCCGATCTTCTTTTGTCATCCAACAGGCACCTACGTCTCCAGTCATATTTTTTATATAAAATTTAGAAAGCGCCTCTGGTGCGAGTACCAACGTTTTCCCATCATCCAATACATCAAATCGTCGGACGAAGTGTTTGGCCAATTGTCCTTGCCCATGACAAGCAATGACCAATCGGTTAATGTCTTTATTGGCTGTTCCAATAGTAGAATACTGAGCCGTACGTTTTACCGTAAATTTATGGTGTTGAATCATGAATTGGAAGTTGTTATTACCTTTGACCGTAAAGTTACTTTTTTGATGAAAAATCGTTTTCGAAAGATAATTGAAGAAAGCCTTGCTGTGAAGCAGGCACTAGTAGAAGATCAGTCGTTGCTCAATACATTGGAGCAAATCGTTGAAAGCTGTATATCTGCTTTCCAAAACGATAAAAAAATGCTCTTCTGTGGAAATGGTGGGAGTGCTGCCGATGCCCAGCATATTGCAGGAGAACTTTCTGGCCGATTTTACAAAGAGCGACCTCCTCTTTTTGCCGAGGCCTTGCATGTCAATTCATCTTTTGTGACAGCGGTGGCAAATGATTATAATTACGAGGCAGTTTATGCGCGTATGGTGCAAGCAGCAGGACGCGAAGGGGATGTCTTAGTCGCGATTTCTACTTCTGGCAATTCTCCCAACATCCTCAAAGCGATAGCAACTGCTCGTCAGCAAAAAATGATCATCGTGGGTATGACAGGAGCAACAGGAGGTGCGATGGCTGACCTCTGTGATTTTGTTTTGAAAGTTCCTTCTCAGGTTACACCTCGTATTCAGGAGGCGCATATTCTTTTAGGGCATATTTTATGTGAATTGATAGAGGAAAAGCTTTTTGAATAAGGAGTTGCTACCGCTTTACTCTACCCGATGATAAAAAACATCGGGTAGAGTTTCCACAAGCTAATACTGGAAATTTTGTTTTTAATTGGAAAGGGTCACATCGCCCTTGAATAGCTCAACAGAACCATCAAAGAATTCAACCTCTACCATGTAAACGAAAACATTTGGGTTGAGCTGTTTTCCACGGAAGCGGCCATCCCAACCATGTGAGTCATCATTTGGAATAAAATCATAAGCTTCGTGCATGATTTCTCCCCATCGGTCAAAAACAAGGAAGGAGCGAATACTTACCACTTGTTTCAGATTGGCATAAATGCGGAAAACATCATTGATACCATCTCGGTTGTTGGGCGAAAAGCCAGAAGGGATAAATATTCCTTTATCTTTCGAAACGAAGACCTCTCCATTGTCGGAAGCTGCACAGCCATTTACATGCTCTACTCGAACTGTATAAACGGTCTGACCAGTCGGCGTAACAAAGACGCTAAGACAATTGAAAATATTCGTTTCATCACAAATAGGCACCTGATCAGCAGGTGACCAAATAATACTGCTCAAAAATTCAGGCGCATAATTGGAGATGGCTTGCAGTTGCACACTGTCACCGAAAGGAATAGGTATTTCATTGGCAATGATGACCATTTCAACAGTCAATTCATCTGGTTCAGTTATAGAAAATTGAATGGAATCTTCACAACCAATAGCATCTTGTACTTTTATTACATAATCACCTGGTCCTAAACTTTGAAAAATAGAATTAGGTAAAAATGGATTGTCGTTCAGAGAATAGAGCAATGGTTCAGTACCTCCCCAAATCGAGTCCACTCGAATCACGCCGTCATTATACCCAAAACAACTGATGTCATCAACAGAGGCGATGAGTTGCGGTGCTACATTTCCAATTGTAATTAAAACAGAATCTGTGGTCGCACAACCTGTTTCTGAATTGGTGGCCGTTAGTACGAAAGTGCCAGGTTCACTGGTTTCAGTAAATGGATTTCTTACATCCAACACATTTCCACCTGTCCATTCATAAGTTACCGCAGATGGGTTGTTGTTATTTCGGCTTCCGCCTAAATTGGCGATAGAATCGAGGCAGGAAAGTGCTTGATCTAATCCTGCATCTGCATCCGGAACGGGGTGAACAGTTACTTCAACCGTTTGGCGAGTTTCGCAATTTAATTCGCGATATTCGACCACCATCAAGTGCGTTCCTACACCACTAATATTTGCATCAAAAATTCCATTTCCATTGGCTCCGCTGCCTGACCAAGTAGAGGTTCCATTTTGTAAATCACCCGTTATGGTCAAGTAATCGTTGAGGTCAATAGGTTGTAAATTTTCACTCAAACAAATATCTGGAATAGGGGCAAAAGTCAATGTCATTACTGGACAATCAGGCGTCTGGCAAGTGAAAGTACTTTCGACTGGCGGACAAGCAGATTGGTCATTGATAGCCGTTACCGTAATCGTCGCGCTTTGCATCGGCAACACATTGGTTATTTCTAAACTCAAATCGCTTGGCTGGTTGCTTGAAAAACCCGCTGGCGCATTATCAATACTAACTTGATAATTTGTAGCGCCTGCTACTGGAGCCCATTCAAATTGCATGGAAGTCAAGTCAGAAGTACAACCGATGACAGGCGGAATTAAGGTTGGGTCAATTCTGATTGGCATTGTGGTGGTCTCAGAAGTACAACCTTCTTTTTCTGTGTAAAGTGAAATTTGATCGGTCGTTGCAGTATTCCAAATCAAAGAATATGGCCCATACGGATCTGCTCCCAGCTGGTCTGTTGAACTTCCAAAATCCCAAACGAAGGTGGTGTTTGGATGTGGCGTATTGTCAAGCTGAATACGAGAGCGTTCCGTGATGCAAATTGGACTTTCTACTGAAAAAAGACTAGATGGGATTTGAACCACATTTATCGTTATTGCTTCGGTGAAAGTACAACCTTCCTCCTCTACTGAAATGGTGAAAATATGCGTTCTGTCTTCGTTCCCATTTGGCTGGAAAACACTGCCATTTAACGAGCTGGAAGAGAACCAACTAACTATTGCATTGCCATTGTCTCCAGTAATAGTTATGAAGTCATTGAGGTCGACCGGTATTCCATCTTCGCCCGGATCAAGGCATTGTTGCGGAATATTATTTTTCGAAATTTGAATGGGTGGACAATCCTTTGCTTCGCAAGTCAACGGTTCTGTAATATTTAAACAAACATCAGTATCAGAAGTAACCTGTACTTGAATGGTCACTTCGTCCAATGGATTCAGATTAGAAACGATGAAAGTGAAATCATCTGGTTGCCTTGTAATCGCACTTGGCGGAGCATCCAAAAGTGTTGGTTGATAATCTGTTGCCCCCACTACTGGAATCCATGTAAAAGTTAGCTCTTGAGTTGTAGAATTACAATTGATATTGAAAGGTGGCAAGGGAGGGCAGGGCAATGCCTGGCACCGCAATGTTTCCGTAATTACCAAACAAACATCATCGACCGAAGTGACATTTACCCGAATCGTTACTTCATCCAATGGTAAAATATTTGTCACGATGAAAGTGAAATCATCGGGTTGGCTGGTGATGGCTCCTGCTGGTGCATTTATCACTGTTACATCATAATCCGTTGCGCCAACAACTGGTGCCCATGTAAAGGTCATTTCTTGAGTGGATGGATTACAATTAATATCAAAAGGAGGTAACGGTGGACAATCCAATGCCGCACAGGTTTCTCTCACTATGGTTGGAGGACAGGTAGAAGTGTTATCGAAAATTTCAACCTCAATCGTTACTCCATCAAGTGGACTTAGATTCGTTACGTTTAATGTGAAATCATCAGGCTGATTGGTGACGGCAGCAGCTGGCGCATTTATAATCCGTACTACATAATCAGTTGCATTCATCATCTGCGGCCAGCTGAATTCTATGGCCGTTGGTGTGCTGACACAAGTGATTGGGAAGTCTGGAATTGGTTCCGTTACACGAATGTTTTGAGTTGCCAAAGTAGAGGTACAACCGTTGGATTCTACTTCTACAGTAATGGTTTCATTACCTGCATTTGGGAATGTTAATTCATAAGGGCCTTGATTCGAATTACCTGTTTGTTCTGTTCCATTTCCAAAATTCCATGTAAAGTTAGAACTCGGCAAAACAGTACTGGAAAAGTTGATTTCAGATGCTTCTCCCAGACAAACTGGTGATGTAGCTGTAAAGTTAGCTTCCGGGACAGGTAATAAATCTATCAAAATAGCTGCGGTGAATGGACAACCATCATCTTCTATTTTTACCGCTACTTCGTATTGTCCAGCTCCTAATTGTAATGGTGAAAAAACACCTGTTGGAGCAGGCGTTCGATCAATTTCCCATTGAATAATTGCCGCAGGTGTATTTCCCGTAAGGTTTAAAATATCTGTCAAATTAATATCGGTAGCAGTTGGGTATAGACAAATCGGCGCAATTTGATCTAAACTCACTTGCACTGGAGGACAGTCCTTTGCTCTACAAGTAAGTGTGTCTGAACTTGGCCCACAAATGTTATTACCACTAGCCACTACCTCGATTTGGATTTCATCTCCGGGTACGAGGCCATTGATGAGATAGCTATTTCCATTTTGAGTTCCGGTCGCACCGGAAAGGAGGTTCACTTGGTAGTTGGTGGCACCGGGCACATTTGCCCAGATAAACTCTACTGATGAAGTAGTTTGAATACAATTGATGACAGGTTGGGAGAGGGGAGTGATAACTTGAACTTGTTGTGACTCTTGAACGGATGGACATCCATTTTCAAAAACTTGTAAATTCAAATTATAATCTCCACCAGTATTCCAACTGATATCATAGGGTCCTTCTCCTGTGGCGCCATTGACAATATTTCCACCTGCAAAATTCCAATTAAAAGTAGCTGAAGAAGGAGCATCTCCAGTATAAATAATAGTTGCATCATCCGTCAGGCAAATTGGACTTTCGGCATCAAAGGTGGCGGTTGGTTGTTCGTAAACTGAAAAACTACGGGTATCGGTGTAGTTACAATCATTTTCAGAATAGGTAAAAAAGACAGGGTTGTTATCACCAATAGTGGCTTGCTGAGGATCGAAGACACCAGTAGATGAAGTCCCAACTCCGAACCAACTTACTGTTCCGCCTCCTACTCCTCCATTGACTTGATAGGTCAATTGAACAGGCTGATCATTGGTGCCCATACAAAACGGAGGAAGGCTATCAATGCTTACCTCAAGTGGTGGGCAGGGAGCTGCCTTACAAGTAATGATAGTTGCTGGACTTACACATCCGTTCAATCCCACGGCTCTGATTCCGAAAATGACGGGTTGCTCTGGGAATAAATTGGTTGCTCTATGAAAGGTGTCCGTTGTTATGCCTAGTGGCACATTATCCTGATCAATTACATAATGGATGGCTCCGGGTATAGGATCCCAGCTAAAGGTGACCGAACTACCAGTATTGGTACAAGTGACCACTGGAGGAGGGAAATTACTCAATACCTCAACCGTATCAGATTTTACACAAAAAGAACCTCCTAAATTTCCATACCGAACGGTTAATGCAAATCTTCCTGAACCTCTAATGATACCGATTGAATTGCCGTCTCTTTCTACAATTCCACCATCAAGACTTGTCCATTCGTAGGAAATTTGTGGCCCCGTGGTAGAATTATAACCTAACAACCACATGGTATCTCCTACGATGCAATCATAAGGTTGGGGTTCGATAATAATGGCTTCGAGA
>CALDSS010000038.1 GCA_937924495.1 uncultured Saprospiraceae bacterium | reverse complement strand
TATCCCTACTATCCCAACTACCGCCTCGGTCCCCTCGACGGCAGCCCCTGCGACACCCTCGGTCTAGACAATCACCCCCGCGCCAACTACCGCTGGGAAAACTGGGATACCCTCAACGAATTACATATCGAATTTGCAGACTTGAGTTATTATGAGCCATCGGAGTGGTTTTGGAAGTTTGAGGACTTGGGTACATCACGTGATACCAATCCTGAGTTTACTTTTCCTGTACCGGGTATTTATGAGGTTTGTTTGACCGTGAGCAATGTCAACTCTTCGCATACGACCTGCAAAAATGTACCGGTCGGTGAAGGCGTGGTCGATATTGATTATGTTTTTGAAGAGAATGAACCAACCGTTTTTCCCAATCCAACTTCCAATGCTTTTCAGGTTTATTTACCTACTTCGGAGGGCGTGGTTTTGCAGTTGTTTGATGGTTCAGGGCAATTGGTTTTGCAGCAATCAACTATAGAAAGTGGCGAGCAAGTTGATGTTTCCTTTTTGCCGAAAGGCATCTATTTTTATCATTTTAGAAATGAAGAAAATATGGTGGTGCACACTGGGAAGTTGGTGGTTGTACAGTAGAATTTAATTTATTCCCCGTAGTAGGGTCAATTCATGAATTGACCCTACTACAATAGGGAAATTTTCTTTAAATCGGTACATTTTCCACTATCTCCAATCCATAACCAATCAAACCAATTCTTCTTCGAGGCGAATTGGTCAATAAGCGAATTTGGCGAATGCCTAAATCATTAAGAATCTGTGCACCGATTCCAATGTCTTTTTGAGTCTCATCTTTCGATAGTTTGAAAAACGGATCCAAAGGTTCGTTTGTTTCCTTTTGCTTTTTGAGTTGTTGAAGTGTTTTTAATACTACGTCTCCTTCTACTTTTTGGCGAATGAGCAGCAAAACACCTTCTCCATCTTTATTGATTCTATGAAGTGTTTTTTGAAATTCCTGATTTTCACCATCCAGTAGCATAGCAAATATTTCACCTGCATTCGAGCCAGAATGAACTCTGGTCAAAACAGGTTTTTCACCATCCCAATTTCCTTTTTTGATAACCAAATGGGATTGATTTGTATTCGTTTCGCGGTAAGCGATTAAATCAAATTTGCCGAAAGGCGTATCCAATTCCAGCTCCTCTGCTCGTTCTACCAATCGCTCGCGTACCATTCGATAAGCCACCAAATCTTTGATGGTGATAATTTTCATGTCAAAGCGCTTGGCAAGCTCAATGAGTTGTGGCAAACGCGCCATGGTACCATCTTCATTCAAGATTTCAATGAGCACTCCAGCTGGATAAAAACCAGCAAGTCTTGCCAAATCAACTGCTGCTTCAGTATGACCCGTTCTACGCAAAACACCTCCGTCTTTTGCCACTAATGGAAAAATATGTCCAGGACGTGCATAGTCGCCTGGGTGCGTCATTGGGTCGGTGATTGCTTTGATGCCGGTAGCTCGATCATAAGCAGAAATTCCAGTGGAACAATCTTTCTTTTTATAATCAATCGAAACGGTGAATGCGGTGCCATGCAGGTCTGTATTTTCAGAAACCATGGGCGCCAAGTGCAATTCATTTGCTCGTTGCTGCGTGATAGGAGTACACATCAAACCACGACCATGCGTAGCCATGAAATTGACTAATTCAGGAGTCGCACATTCTGCGGCGCAAATGAAATCTCCTTCATTTTCGCGATCTTCATCATCTACCACGATGATGATTTTTCCAGCCTTAATATCGGCAACGGCTTCCTCAATGGTATTAAGATGTTGGCTAAGATTTTTTCTTGAGTTTACCATGAGTTCACTTTCGATTGTGGTATCAAACATATTAGGAATCGGTTGTTATGGCAAGTTAACATTTAAAGCAATTGGTAGTTTAAAACTTGGTGTTCGGAATTTTTATTTTATACAATTTGCCACTTGCGTTGGGCAAACGAGCGCTTTTCATCCACGGATTATAAACTTTCAATTGGCGATAGCTGATGCCATATTTTTGTGCGAAATCTCCTAAGTTTTCAACGGTAGTAGTTTGCTCTACTGTTGAATAGTCATTTAAGGGTTGATAATAATCAGCAGGCTCAACGTAGTATCCATAAGTTTCTGGATTGCTCAAAATTTCTTTCAAAGCTGCTATTCTAAAAATATATCTTGAGGTTTCTTGATTCAAATTTAAATCGAAATAATCAGTTGATTTTTGAGCGGCACTTTCTTTTTTAAGACGACTACCGCCCATGTTGTAGGCTGCAGCTGCCATGATCCAACTCCCAAATCTTCCATGCAGTTTTTTCAGATATTTACACGCAGCACGAGTTGATTTTTCGAAGTGCATCCGTTCATCAATATCGTTGTTGACTTCCAACCCATATTCTTTTCCTGTGCCGCGCATAAACTGCCAAACGCCTTTCGCACCAGCCGATGAGGTAGCATTGGTTAAGTCACTTTCGGCTACAGCCAAAAATTTAAAATCTAAAGGAACGCGCTCTTCCCTAAGTATTCTTTCAATTTCAGGAAAGTAGCGAGTGGAGCGTTTTAAATTCATAATTGTGCTAGAGTGATAATATGCGTTTCGCAATATCTCGCGCTCCAACCTTTCTCTAATGTCTGGAATGTTGGTAGGGATTATTTCATTGGCTAATGAAAAAGTCTTGGTCAAAGTGATGGATTCGACCCTTTGAGAAAGTGCTGTTTTGGAAGCGTTGTCGATTGGAGGCAATTTTTCTTCTTCCGTGTAAGAACCAAAAACAGCTACAGTCAGCAATCCAGCTAATACTACGGTGTAAAGTGTAAGTTTTTTCTGCATAATGAGAAGTTTGGTGCAAAGTTAAGCGTTTTCATTTGATGAGGCTTGATATTGAAGTTGTTTAAAAAATTCATTGATTGGCTACAAGCGGCAAATTTTATCCTGCATGGCGTTAAAAACCCTCGTCGATACTGAGGCATCGCCTTCGGTTTCTGCCTTATTCAGAATAAAATTTTCTCACTTTCGCGAAATCATTAATTCTCAAACAACTTCACTTGTATAGTAATCAGGTTTTCAATTAATTTTACCTTTGCACAATCATTTCGATTTCTAAATCGTTGATTATCAGAAATTTATATTTAACTTGTATTCTTAAAAATAAATCTAAAATGAATTTTGTGATTGAGTCAGTCCAAAGTTGATGAAATTTTAACTTCAACCTGACCACAAAATTAATTGTAGAAACTTCTAACTGAAAAATACTATGGGGCAGATTCGCAATATTCTGTTGGCTATTTTTTGTATTGGTTTTATTGGAAATATAGCCGCACAAGAAAATTTTTATACCGTAAGGTTGGGCACTTTCGTTTCTCCACAACATGAAGATTTTGCTGGGGTTCATGATATTGGGTTTGTTTATTCCGACTCGAAAGCATTTGATCATAAATTGATTTCGATTGGAGATTATACTTCTTACGAAAGAGCAGTTGAAGTCATGCTTCAAGTGCGTCAAAAAGGATTTCCTGATGCAATGGCCATGCTGATTCCGATGGCGAAAAAAGAAAGTCGCGTTCCAGTGATTCAAATTGCGCAAATTCCTGCTACAGGCAAAAAGGATTGGGGAGCCTTTTTCAGAGCACATCCCACTATTTTTGCAAGACAATTAGATGGTGTAATCACAGTTTACGCAGGAGGATTCGGAGATAAAACAGCAGCGGAGTTAACCGTTCCATTTATAGAGGATGCTGGATTTAAAGGAGCTTTCGCTAAAATGGAGAAAACGCATCACCTGCAATCAATAAAAGAATTTGAAAGTGGTATTGAACAGATTGCTTATGCGCCAGCCGAGCGGGTGCAGCCCTCTACCGTAGTGATAGAGGGAGATGTGTTGACGAGCAAATCTGCAGGTGTGCCTGTTTCTGAGGTGGTTGTTATTCCTTCGGAGCCAACTGCTCCAGTAGTGATTGAAAAAACGTTGCCAGTCATCGAATCACAGACTGTTGAAATTTCAGTTGGAGAACCTTCAGTTGCCTCGGCACCAGTGGCCACAGTTGCTTATCCTTCCATCAACGGAAAAATAAAGCGTAATGCTGCTATAGAAATTCAAAGAATTTTAAAAGCTGACAAAGTATATTCAGGTAGTTTGGATGGATATTATGGAGCAGGTACTGAAAAAGCATTTGTGAAGTTTGCAACCTCCAATCGCCAATGGAGAAAGTACCAGATGCTAATGGATTTGTGGGGTTTTGACCCGAGGGCAACTGGTGCTGATTTGTGGAATGAAATCCGAGTTTTGAGAACCATTACTTCTGAGATAAATGGAAGTCAAGGAAAATTTATTCCGATTAAATTAAATGAAAAAACACTTTCTACCGAGAATAAAAAGGCGCTATTGAATTGGAATGAATCGCTTTGGACTAATCTCACGGGTTGGAGCAAGCGCGACCCAATGCATACCGAAATTGCTAAAGTTTTGAAAGTAGCTTTCTTTCAAGCACAGCTTAGAGTCGAAGAGCATTTTATTAGTAAAGGTCAGAAACCAATTGAAGCTCGCGTCCTTGCCATTCAGGCATTGAAAGGAATCGTGGGTGGTGATTTGGATCGGTTTACGGAGTGATTTATTGAACCATATAAAGGCATTTAAGGGCATAAAAGAATTTAAACTTAAATGTCCTTTTATGACTTATATGGTTCAACTTAAAATCCTATCTTGTCTCCGAAAACCAAACCCATGCGAGACCTTTTTCTCACCAATCGTTTTTTCTATTTTTTTGGAGCTATTTGCGTAGCTTTTGTGCTCTCCTTTTGGGTGGATGGTTTATTCATTTTTGTGCAGTTGTTATTGTTGGTTGGTGTTGTTACTGCTTTTGTAGAGGGCTTTCTTTTATTTAGTGAAGCCATAAATGTAGAAGCGGAGCGAGTAGTGCCCAGCGTTTTTTCGTTGAGTGATGAAAATGAAATTCTTTTAAAAATAAACAATCGTTCTACTCAAGAACTTACCTGTTCGATAATTGACGAAATTCCAATTGAGTTTCAAAAAAGAGATTTTGTAATAGATTTGGATTTGGCTGCGGGGTCTGAACATGAAGTTCCTTATTCTCTCAGACCTGTAGTGCGAGGTGAGTATGCTTTTGGAGATATTCATGTTTTTATAAAATCCAATTTAGGATTGCTCGAAAGACGCATCACTTCTCAAGCGGAAGAACTGGTGCCTGTTTATCCTTCCATTCAGCAAATGAAACAACTCGAACTCAAAGCCTTTGAGCGTACCACCAATCAGGATGGTATCAAAAAAATGCGCAGAATTGGTCATAGTTATGAGTTTGAACAAATCAAAAACTATGTAAAAGGCGATGATTTTCGAAGTATCAATTGGAAAGCGACAAGTAGGAGAAGTGAGTTGATGGTCAATTCTTATCAGGATGAACGCTCACAGCAGGTTTATTCTATTATTGACAAAAGTAGGGTGATGAACATGCCGTTTAATGATTTGTCATTGCTCGATTATGCGATTAATTCTACGCTGGCATTGTCCAATATTGTATTGAGAAAATATGATAAAGTTGGTCTCTTGACTTTTTCAAACAAGTTGGGTTCAATCATCAAAGCCGATCGAAAAGCAGGGCAACTGAATAAAATAACGCATGCTTTATACAAAGAAAGAGACCATAAACTAGAGGCAAACTATCAGTTACTTTATCACGCTGTTCGTCGATTGATTCCGTCACGAAGTTTACTTTTGATGTACACCAATTTTGAAAGCATGTATGCGCTGGATAGGGTATTGCCGATGTTGCGGCGGCTCAATCGGTTTCATTTATTGGTCGTTGTTTTTTTTGATAATACAGAAATCAAAGATTTTGCTTCTCAGCCTGTTTCTACATTAGAGGGAATTTACAAGCAATCGGTTGCTCAAAAATTCGTCAGCGATAAAGAGCAAATGGTTCAAAAACTAAAACAATACGGCATCCAGTCTGTCCTCACTCGCCCAGAAGATTTGTCAATCAATACCATCAATAAATATTTGGAATTAAAAGCGAGGGGGCTGATTTAAAAGCTAAAGTGGATTTCGAGAGTTCGAGAAATCGGGAGTTCGAGAAGTGTTTCGTTCCTA
>CALDSS010000037.1 GCA_937924495.1 uncultured Saprospiraceae bacterium | reverse complement strand
AGCGGTATTGCAAGGAATTACAATACACTTCGCTCCTTTTGCCAACAAAAATTGAGTTATATTTTCTGAATATTGCCTGACCTGTTCCTGACTTTTGGTGCCATACGGAACATGTTTTTGATCAGCCACATAGATAAAGTCCTCTTTTGGCAGCTCGACCAATAGTTCTCTCAAAACACTCAGACCACCAACCCCTGAATCAAAGGCGCCAATAAACTCCTTCATGAAGGATTGAGTTTAAATTGCAAAACGTACCATACTTCGAAATTAAAATGAAAATTAAAATGAAAAGTATTCAAGTAAGGTCGTTTTTCATTTTGATTTGAATTTTCATTTTATTTATTTAGGAACGATTAATTTTGAAAACTGATATTCAAGATTGTTACTCCGTCATAACGACACCATGTGCCATAAATTTCATCTCTCTTACGGGTTCAGTGATTTCGGCAATTTGCTCAGCAGTTTGACCTTCATCCTCTGCATAGTGGCGCAATTCTTCCACACTTGTTTCTTCAACAGTTGCATATCCGTCCATTACGACTTTCGCACCTTCACAATCCAAAGGCATGAAAAATCCGTAATCTTTAAATTTTACAAAAACCTCATCACCGTTATCATTGACGATATTCATCCAGCAACCTTTCTTTTTACAAACGGACTCAACTGTTCCAGCCACTTTCGTGAAAACAGTATCCTTCGAAGCTAATTGGCTAACCATATCAGCCAAAGGAATCGCTCCATCCGCAGAAATTGCTTCTCCAAAAGTCATTCCTTCCGTTTCCTGACCAGCTACGGTTGTTTGATTGCTTCCACATGCCCACATTAAAGAAATAGTAAGTAGTACAAAAAATAGATTCTTTTTCATTTCAATACTTTTAATGTTCTGTCGAACCCCAGTTCGACTGTATTTATTTGGAAGTGATTTAAACTTTTCAAATAAGCTGCAAATAATCTCAAATTGAACCTGATTTTGCCAAAAATTAAATCCGTAGCGCGGCTATGCATTGAATTTTTGCCTTTATCAGAACCAATTTTATATCATTTTCGCCTCTATTCTAAAAGTATAAATCACTTCTTGGTTTGCTGTGTCGAACTGGGGTTCGACGATACAAAAGTAAAAGAACCCTTTAAATTTTTAATAATGATTTTTAATGAGGCAATATTTGAATCATTTCGTTGTTCTGTAACCGTTCAGAATTGAATCATTTTCTCAACCAATAAAAGTTATTTATAAGACCCAACTCATACTTTATTTAACCAGGCATTTTACAAACTCTAAAATCTAAAGTCATGAGAGCCTACGTGAGTATGATTGTATGTTTTATTGGTTTTTTCTTACCAAATTTATCTGCCCAGTGCATTCAGGGAAATTGCTATGATGGTCAAGGGACTGCCCTTTATCCAAGTGGAGCTAAATATGTTGGGAGTTTCCGCGAAGGAAAAATTCATGGCCATGGCACACTCTATTTCAGCAAAGGAGATGTGTATGTGGGGGATTGGGTAGAGCATTACCGACACGGAACTGGAAAGTTGTCATTTGCGAATGGTAACGAATATGAGGGGAGCTTCAAAGACAGCCGAATCAAAGGCATGGGAACGATGAAATATACCAACGGCGACCGATACACGGGCAATTGGGAACATGATCAACCATTTGGTCAGGGCAAATATTTTTTCAATTCTGGAGATCGATATGAGGGGAGTTTTAAGGCTGGAAAATTCGAAGGTCAGGGAACGATGTTCTACACAGATGGCAGCCGTTTTGAAGGGAATTGGAAAAAAAGCAAAAAGCATGGAGAGGGCGTATTTGTAAAAGTAAATGGCCAAAGACAATTTGGAGAATGGGAGAATGGAACCATCCAAGCTGCTCCTGAAGATGTGACAGAAGACTTAGCAGAAAAAGATGTAACTAATTGTAATACAGTGTATTGTGCATCTGGATTGGGAACTTATGCTTACCCTGATGGCTCGAAGTATTTCGGAAATTTTGATAATGGTCAGCCCAATGGCACCGGAACCGTTTATTACTCAAATGGTGATAAATATATCGGTGCTTGGTCGCAGCATGCCCCACATGGCAAAGGAACAATGTATTTCGCAAACGGCCGAGTTTTCGGTGGTTTTTGGAATTATGGAACCGTGGTCAGTAAAATCGAAAATGGCGATGGAGACATGGAGCGATACAAAGTTGAAACCGATGTAAACGATGAAGTAAAAATTTGGGCAGTAATAGTTGGTGTAGCAAGTTATTTACATTTGCCTACCCTGAAATATACCGATAATGATGCTTTTCACATGCATGCTTTCATGAAAAGTCCAAAAGGAGGAGCTTTGCCTGACGAACAAATTAAATTACTCATTGATGAGGATGCCACACGTCACGAGGTATTGAAAGCATTGCAACAAACATTGCTAAAAGCTGACAGAAATGATGTGGTGGTTTTCTACTTTAGTGGACATGGCTTGCAAGGCTCATTTTTGCCAATTGACTATAATGGTTTTGAGAATAAAATTCATCACTCAGAAGTGAAGGAAATCTTTGAAGCAAGTCAGGCAAAGCATAAAATCATTTTTGCAGATGCTTGTCATTCAGGCAGTTACCTCGCGAAAAAAGGTGGCACTAAACACTCTACGGCACTACACAATTTCTATAATGCTTTCGAGCAATCTGCAGGAGGATTGGCACTTATGATGTCTTCAAAAGGAGAGGAATATTCGCTGGAAGATGGTGGTTTGCGTTCAGGAATATTCAGCTATTATTTAATGAAAGGACTAAAAGGGTTGGCAGATTCTAATAACAACCGAATCGTTTCGGTTTCCGAACTTTTCAATTATGTAAGTGAAAATGTGCGCAGTTATACTGCTGGTGCACAGACCCCAACCTTGACTGGGAATTTTGATAAGAACATGCCCGTGGCCATCGGGTATTAACGTTTGAAAACTATGTACAGGACAAACCATAGGACTTATATTTCAAACGTTTTACCCTTTAATTCTTTTGAAGATTAGCTTTAGTAAACGTCAAATTTCACTTTTGTTTTGTACTCAGGTTTGAAAAAGTGAGTTGACAGGAGAGTTTGAAATTGTAGATTGAAAATTACCTTTGCGTCGATGTCAAAATATCTCATCATCGTCGGAGGGGCTACTGCCACAGGCAAAACTCGAATGGCCATCGAGTTGGCTCGACATTTTGATACAGAGATTTTGAGTGCAGATAGCCGCCAGTTTTATCGGGAAATGACTGTTGGGACAGCCAAACCCGATTCAGAAGAATTGGCCGCGGCCAAACATCATTTTATTGATTCATTGAGCATTCAGGATGCCTATTCTGTGGGTGATTTTGAGCAAGATGCATTGCAAGTTTTGGATACTATTTTTGAAAAAAAGGAGGTAGCAATTATGGCTGGTGGTTCAGGGCTTTTTATCAGAGCAGTGTGTGAGGGGTTGGATAAATTTCCAGAAGTTCCGACATCAGTAAGAGACCAATTAGATGCCGATTTTAAAGAAAACGGATTAGCGTTTTTACAAAAAGAACTGGCTGAAAAAGACCCTGAATATTTTGAAAAGGTTGATAAACAAAATCCCGTTCGTTTGATTCGTGCTTTGTCCGTGATTCGAGTGAGCGGTCAGCCGTTTTCTAATTTTTTAAATCAAGAAAAACCAAAACGGAACTTCACACCAATCTACATTTTGCTCGACATGGATCGAGAAAAATTATATGATAAAATCAATCGCCGAGTAGATTTGATGATGGAAAATGGGTTGCTGCAAGAAACTAAAAAGCTGCATCTCTTCAAAAATTTGACTGCGCTTCAAACCGTTGGTTATCAGGAGCTTATGGAGTTTTTTGATGGCAATTGGACTTTAGAAAAAGCCGTGGAGATGATTAAACAAAACTCACGCCGATACGCCAAACGACAGATGACTTGGTTTCGGAAAAGACCGCATTGGGAGCGGTTTGAGAGTGGGGATTTTGAAGGGGTGGTTGATTTTTGTGAGAAAAAAAGAACGACTTAGTGGAACGCGGATGACACTGATGAACGCGGATTTTCGCGGATTTTTTCTTTGTGTAACAGCTTTTTTGAATTAGATCATTTTTCTACCTCAATCAAACGATCCAAGGCATCTTTAATTTTCATCAAGGCCTTTGTTGCTTTTTTCTTATGGAATTTGGTCGATTTTCCGTCAACCATAATTTCAAATATCTGGCTGCCTTTGTTTCCTTTAATGAAATATTCAGCTTTCATGGTAGAGAAATTTTCGGACTCCAATATTGCTTTTAATTCCTCGACTTGTTCTTTTGAGATATTGAAAGTGTGTAGTCCTGGTTTGCCTAAGTTTTTGATTGAATTCAATTCCACTTTACCCGAATCATAAATCTTAAGATCGAAAACTTTGCATCGACCTCTGCAGGTACCAGCAACGTAAGTGATTATTTCTTGCTCAACAGTATCTGATTCCTTTTCTTCAGTGGTGTTTTCTTCTGTTGATTTTAGAGAAGTTAAATATATCAAGTATCCAACAATGGTGGTAAGCGCTAAAAAATATCTGAATCTCATTTTTATTATTTTATCCTCGATTGGGACGAGAGAAATGCTGTATAGCTACAAAGGTTTTGTTAAGGGTCTGAGCGACTTAGTGGAACACGGATGAACGCTGGTTTTCGCGGATATTTCTTTGTGCAACTTTGTGGGTTCTCTGTTTTTTCTTTGTGGAATAGCTAACCACATTGATAGAATGAAAACTATAACTTTTTTAATTCATGAAAACTCCCCAATCCGCTTTCTTCCTCGGAATCTTCACATCAATATTCTCCTTCAAAGTAGTAGCCAAAGAAAGTCCCACATAATCCACTTTCATTGGAAAGGATTTGTGGTGGCGCTCGACGAGTACTGCGATTTCCACTTTTTTAGGAACGGTGTTGAAAAGTGGTTTGGTTGCATAGAAAAGCGTACGACCCGTATTGGCCACATCATCTACAATGATGACGACTTTGTTTTTTACATCTTCGACGGGTAGTTTGAGTTCGACCTCAGAGGCGAGGGGTTTGGCTGGGTTTAGCTCAACAGAAGTGAGGGTGATTTTAATTTCCGTTAATTTTTTCAATTGCTTTTCGAGCAGCTTTGCGAAGTTCAGCCCATTGTTGTTGATGCCTGCCAAGATGAGTTCTTTCTCTTGGTAGTTGTTCTCCAAAATCTCATAAGAGAGGCGTATTATTTTTTGTTCAATTTCGCGGCTGTTAAGTACTTGCATTGCTTGTGCTTTTCTGCAAAAGTAAGGAAAGGAATGTTATGATTGTTTGATTGTTGAGATTGTTTTCATTGCTTGATAAACTTAAAGGTTTGCCCTTTGATTTTGATAAAATAAATTCCTGAGTTGAGGTTGGTCAAATCATGCTCACTTTTTCCAATTGGCAATACATTGCTTTTTAATTTTTTTCCTGTCAGATCAAAAATTTTAAAGGTAGTATTACTCATTTCATTTTCAATTTTTAATTGACTATCAACTGGGTTGGGGTAAAATTTTAACTGATTTAAATTGAGGTTTTGAATAGTAGAAACCTGATCACATTCAAAAACAAAAGGATTGATATGCCATCTATGGCTAAATTCAATTTGCCCTAATTCATCATTTTTAAAACATCGGATAAATCCCCCTTCACCACCATCAACTGCTCTTTCCAAAAAATCCCAAGGTAGAATGTATGCCCATTTTGGACCAATATTTTGATAAACCGTATCTGTCCAAGGTTGAGATTGTCGAAAATAGGTGTATTCAATTGCCTGGGCAGGAATCATTTTATTGTCCACCTCCACTTGAAAAGTATCTATCACTTCTGATTCGATGGAGTCTTTTCGATTACTCCAATAGTTGTAATAGGTTTTCCATTTTTGACCAATTGGTGCATCAAATTTATATAAAGTGTCAAAGTGTAATAAGTCTTCTGATACTATCACGGTTCCCTGCTCGACCTGAAAATATATGGGATTGTAAAATGTATTAAGACCCGGAAGTGTGGCTCCTCCTCGAATCATTTCGCGTTGAAATTTTCTTAGATTTCTTGATTGAACGATGGTGTCTTTTAAGTAGTAGATTTTTGTGATTCCTGAGCCTGTACCAATATAATCATAAACCCACTCTGCATCAGGTGTTGCAAATTCTTGTGAATAGGAAAATGTAGAAACAAAAAGAAAGAAGATGTAAATCCTTTTTTTCATGGCTGCGGTTTTTAAGGTTAAAATCCTTTTGAGTTTAAGATAGAATTCAAATTTTTCATTGCTTGATAAACTTAAAAGCTTCAGAACCGATTTTTAAGAAATAAACTCCAGCATTTAGTTGATGTGTATCTATTGTATTTTTCCAAAAATGAATCTTTTGATTAAGTATCTGATTTCCCATTACATCATATAGATAGACAGTTTGAGGATTAAAATTATTTTCAATATTCAAAGAATTGATAAATGGATTAGGATATATTTTTATGGTTTTTTTCTCCGAATTTATAGTTTGATTATTCGAGAGATTTCCACAATCAAAATCGAATTCCCAGCTATTGGAAAGATCAGGAAAATTTAGAAGTAGCCCCAATTTTTCATTTTTGAAACAGCGCATCTCACCCCCTTCACCGCCATCCGAAGCACGTTCTACCCAATCCCACGGAAGCATATATAAGTTTTTGTTTCCGATATGTTCCATAACAGTATCAACGATGGTGGTCTCCCATTCATTATAATAGTATGAAACAGATTGAGCCTTTAAAATTTGATTCTCAATTTCTATTTTAAAAGTATCTACTATTTCAACCTCTATGTCACTAGTCCAAGATAAAGAAATTTCCCACTGAGTTGCTGGAGGAGCGTTCAGTTGATGCAGAGTATCCAATGATTTCAAATCTTCTGATACTAAAACCAAACCCTCTTCTACATGAAAAAATATTGGA
>CALDSS010000036.1 GCA_937924495.1 uncultured Saprospiraceae bacterium | reverse complement strand
CACCCATTCCAAAATTCACTCATTTTATAATCTCAAACCCGTGCGTAATCTCCGCCACTTGATCCACCATTTTAGCAACGGTACAATACTTTTCTGCTGACATTTCGATGGCTTGCGCTGCTTTTTCTTCCTTAATATTTCCCGTAAGGGTAAAGTGAAGGTGTATTTTGGTGAAAATCTTTGGCACCTGATCTTCGGCGCGTTCGCCAGTGATTTCGACATTGATGTCGTCGAGTTGTTGGCGCATTTTTTTGAGGAGAATGACCACATCAATACTGCTGCAAGCGGCAATGCTTACGAGCAATCCCTCGGTCGGTCGCATGCCTTTTCCTTCGCCACCAATATCAGTGCTTCCGTCCAATGTGATGGTATTGCCTTCTGCGTTTGCGCCTTCGAATAGAACGTCTTTGTTGAGTCTTTTTAGTGTTACTTTCATATTTCTAATGAGTGAATTAATGAATATTGGAATGAGTGAATTTCTTTTGTGATTCTTTTGTGTCTTTTGTGGTTCAAAAAAATCAGATTAGTCTTTATCTACGCGAATATTGAAATTTTGTAAATTGGGGCGATTAATAATTTAGAATCCGAGAGATCGGGATTTCGAGACTCCGAGCAACTGTTTTGTTCAGGAAATCTCGAAACCCCGATCTCTCGAATTCTTTCACAAAAAATACGACATGTCAGCAGATAGACCGTGGTTAAAAAATTATCCGAGTGGCATTCCTGCCAATATTGACCCTGATGCATATCCTACTTTAGTATCGATGTTTAATGAAACATTCGATAAGTACAGAAAGTTGCCTGCATTTACTTGTATGGGCAAATCTTTGTCTTTCGACGAATTGGATAAAAAGTCAACTCAATTTGGCGCCTACCTCCACTCCAGAGGATTGGAACCAGGAGATAAAATTGCATTGATGATGCCCAACATGTTGCAATATCCCATTGCTCTCTTCGGTGCATTACGCGCGGGTTTAATCGTGGTTAATACAAATCCACTTTACACGCCACGCGAGATGTTGCACCAGTTCAATGACTCAGGCGCAAAAGCAATTGTGATTGCTGAAAACTTCGCTTCGAATTTGGAAAAAATAATCGGCGACACACAAATCAAAACGGTCATTGTAACCAGTATTGGTGAACTTTTGGGTGCAGTAAAAGGAACGATTACGAATTTCGTAGTAAGGACTGTAAAGAAGATGGTTCCTAAATATAATCTGCCGAATACCGTCAATTTCAAAGAGACTTTGAGCCAAGGGAAGAAGTTTTCGATCAAAGAATTTTCTTCCAATCCAGATGATACCATTTTGCTACAATACACAGGCGGAACGACGGGCGTCGCCAAAGGTGCCATGCTTACCAATCGCAATCTCGTGGCGAATATGCAGCAGATTCGCTCCATCATGCTACCGTTTTTGAAAGAGCGAGAAGAAGTGGCACTATCGCCGCTACCGATGTATCATATTTTTGCTTTTACAGTAAATTGTTTGGCATTGATGAGCATTGGTTCGCATACCGTTTTGGTCGTCAATCCACGTGATTTGCCATCGGTGATGAAGGAGTTTAAAAACTACCCGATTTCGTTAGTGACAGGTGTGAATACACTTTTCAATGCACTACTCAATCACAAAGATTTCGCTGCTTTAGATTTTTCAAATTTGAAAATTTCAGTGGGTGGCGGCATGGCTGTCCAACGCGCTGTCGCGGAAAAATGGCATAAAGTAACGGGCTGTGCATTGACCGAGGGATATGGGATGACGGAGAGTTCTCCCGTAGCCAGCACGAACCCGATGAATGGAGATGGCAAGTTGAGTACCATCGGTATTCCAGTGCCCTCTACCGATATGCGTATCGTTGATGATTCAAAAAATCCTTTGCCTGTCGGCGAAACAGGCGAGATACAAATCAAAGGACCGCAGGTGATGAAAGGCTATTACAATCGCCCCGAAGCAACGGCAGATACAATTGTAGATGGTTGGCTATGTACCGGAGATATTGGCTTGATGGACGAGGATGGTTTTTTCAAAATCGTAGATCGTAAAAAAGATATGATTTTGGTAAGTGGCTTCAACGTTTACCCAAATGAAATTGAAGATGTGATTGCCGCGCACCCGAAAGTTTTGGAAGTGGCTGCTGTGGGTTATCCCGATGAAAAGTCAGGGGAAGTCGTGAAAGTATTCGTTGTGAAAAACGATAAGTCATTGACCAAAGATGAATTGCTCGCCTACTGCAAAGAAGATTTGACAGGTTATAAACGTCCGAAACATGTCGAGTTCCGCGATGAATTGCCGAAGACGAATGTGGGTAAGATTTTGAGGAGAAAGTTGAGGGATGAGGTGAAAAACGGTTGACGGATGAGGGTCGCTTCGCTGGACGGATGACGGACGGATTAGGCGATACTTTGGAAGTATCGCCTAATTTTTTTACCCAAATATCGCTTTCGCGAAATAAGGGCATTTCGCGAAAGCGATAAAATTTGCATTTAAAGTAAAAAAAAGTTACCATTGTGGGAACAAAAGCCGATTTCAAACAATTACTATGAGGATAATTGCCCGAAGAACTTTAGTTGAATTCATGGAACTTCATCCTGATTCCAAGGCGCAATTAGAGGCATGGTATTACGAGGTTCGAAAAGCAGATTGGGAAAAGCCCTCTGATGTTTTAGGGCAATATTCACGGGCGAGCACCATTGGAGATAGAGTGGTTTTTAGAAAAGGAAATGACTATCGAATCGTAGTAAGAATTAATTATAAAATCCAAGTTGTTTACATCTGTTTTGTTGGCACTCATGCCGAATATGATCGAATCGATCCAAGTACCGTTTGGAATTATTAAATAATAAATCATGAGTAATTTAAAACCAATAAAGACTAAGGCGGACTACGAAAAAGCGCTGGAAGAAACCTATCAATTGATGGATGCAACCCCTGGCACTCCAGAAGGAGATCGGCTGGAAGTACTATCCATTTTGGTCGAACTTTATGAGGATAAATATTTTCCAATCAACACCCCCGATCCGGTAGAAGCCATAAAATACAGAATGGAAGAAGAGAATCTGACCGTCACTGATTTAGGTAAAATCATTGGCTACAAAAGTCGGGCTTCTGAAATTTTGAAATACAAAAGAAAGCTAACACTTGACATGATTAGAAAAATTAGTGCTGCACTGAATATTCCTACTGAAGTTTTAGTGAAAGCATATTAATCGTTTTCGCGAAATGATAAATACCTTATGCTACTCTCCACCCTCCGCCTCCGCAACTTCCCCGAAGATAAAAAAGACGAATTCCCTTGGAATCTCCCTCTAATTCAAAATCTGGAAGAACTGGAATTTGAAAAGAATATCTCTTTTTTCGTTGGTGAAAATGGAAGTGGGAAATCCACCATTTTGGAAGCGATTGCAGCTTACACTGAAGTGCCGATAGCAGGTAGTCTGAGAATGGAAGATGACCAATCTTTGGCAGGCGCAAATCAGCTTGCAGATTATCTGAGTTTGCGTTTTGCGGAGAAAACCTATCATGGTTTTTTTACGAGAGCGGAAGACTTTATTGGCTTTTCGCGAAATATCAAAAAGCAAATCAACGACCTCGAAAAAGAAGCAGAAGAACTAAAAGAAGGTTGGACAGGTGGCGACATGAAACTCGCCCTCGGGCCCATCGAAGGCGAAAAACAACAACTCATCAAGCGCTACTCTAAAGACCTTGAAGCCATGTCGCATGGAGAAGGATTTCTGAAATTTTTCACTTCAAGAATCACCGCTAAAGGATTGTATTTGATTGATGAGCCGGAGGCGGCACTTTCTCCTACTCGCCAACTCAGTTTGCTTTCTTTGATTATGGAAAAGGTCAAAAAGACGGGTGCACATTTTATCATCGCAACGCATTCGCCCATTATGATGGCAGTGCCTGATTCAGAGGTTTTTTATTTTCAGGATGGAAAAATTTCTAAAATCGACTATAAAGAAACGGAGCATTATCAGATGACGAAAATGATTTTGGATACACCCGAAGCAATTATGAAAAATCTATAATTGCATAAAGCGCTCCTCCAACACCTTATCCAAATTCTCAATCAAAAAGTCAGCATTTGATTTATCAAAACACAACGGTGGTTTGATTTTGATGACGTTGTGATCGCGACCATCGGTGCCCATCAAAATTCCTCTTTCTTTCATTCGATTGGCAAGGTAGGAGGTTTGTTCGGCAGCCGGTTCGAGTGTTTCTTGATTTTTAATTAATTCAAAACCGAGGAACAATCCATGACCTCGCACATCACCAATGATAGGGTATTTTGATTGAAGATTTCGAAGTTGAGATTTTAGATACTCGCCTACTTCGAGGGCGTGTTCTTGCAGATTTTCGTCTTTTACAATTTGCAAAACTTCGCGCCCAATAGCACATGAAACTGGATTGCCACCAAACGTATTGAAAAACTCCATACCATTAGCAAAGGCTTCTGCCACTGCAGGGGTTGTGATGACTGCGGCAAGTGGATGACCATTGCCAATTGGTTTGCCCATCGTCACAATATCGGGCACTACTCCTTGCAACTCGAAGCCCCAAAATTTATCTCCTACTCTTCCAAAACCAACTTGAACCTCATCTGCAATACAAAGGCCACCAGCAGCTCTCACTTGCTCATAAGCAACTTTCAAGTAGCCTTTCGGCAAAACAATTTGACCGCAACAACTCAGAATACTTTCGCAAATAAAACCAGCAATATTCCTACCCTTTGATTTTACATTTTCAATGGCTTCATTAATGTGGGTTGCATATTTTTCACCCGTGTTTTTACCTCGATATTTTCCCCGAAAGGGGTCAGGCATCGGAACAATGTGCGTAGTCTCAGGGCAACCCTTTCCACCTTTTCCATCAAATTTATAACTGCTCACATCAATGCAAGCATTCGTATTGCCATGATAACCCACTTCAACTGCAATCATATCTTTTTGACCTGACCAAGTATATGCCATACGGAGCGCCAACTCATTGGCTTCACTTCCTGAATTCACAAAATGAATGACCGATAATTCAGGCGGAAAAGTGGCAGTCAACTCTTCTGCAAACTGAACAATGTTATCGTGCAAGTAGCGCGTGTTGGTATTCAAAACCTCAACCTGACGCTTTGCAGCAGCCACTACGCGAGGGTGTTGATGCCCAACATGTGGAACATTATTAGCGGTATCTAAATATCGACGACCATTTACATCATACAAATATTGCTTGTAGCCCCGAACTATGTGTAACGGCTCTTTATATGAAAGACTCAGACTATAACCAAGATGATTTTTACGACTTTCTAACAAGGTTTTTTTAGTACGAACAAGGTCATCTTTTAGTACATTTTTTAATTTTGTAAAGAAAACCGTTGGATCAGGACATATACTTTTCCAAACCTCTATTTCATGAGGAAAAGCAACGCCAGGAAAATCACCTTCCTTTCCTAACATATCCAAAATCACTTGAAAATGAAGATGTGGCGGCCAATTACCATTGACAGGTGCAGCGCCAATTTCCGCTATTTTTTGACCTTTTGAAATCGTCATTCCTTTCTCTAATCCACTCAAAGATTCGGGACTGAGATGACCATAAAGCGTATAAAAATTTTCTCCTTCTATCTCGTGTTTTAAAATAATCGTAGGCCCATAATCACAGTCGGCAGCATTGTCCTGAAAACTGTGAATTTTCGCGTCAAGCGGTGCAAAAACTGGTGTATTCACAGAAGCCCAAACATCAAAACCAATATGGGTCGTCCGCCACTGCGCCCCCTGATTCCCTTCTACCAGATAAGCATCTGAAGAATAGAACGGGCGAGTTTCACAATAGCCGCCGATTCCTATTGCTGCATCATTATCTTGCAATATTTTCTGAATTGTTTTTTCAAATTGATTGTTGGAATCGTAGTTGGAATTATTGCCGAGATCAAGGCTTCCTACAGATAAATTTAGGTAGGTTATTTTTTTGCCTGCCAAATCTATGATGTCATGCACCTCATTTGCCCACAACTGAAATTGTAAATTTTTGGGGCACGGCTCTAATCCACAGGCATGCCGAAAGCTGTAATGTGCCAGTGCTGGTGGTATCGCTCTCCACTTTTTGAGGAGTTCCCACGCGGGTTTTTCACTGATAAGAAGGTATTCATTATCAGGTTCATTGTGTTTATTCCAAGCAGCATTGGCAGCAGTAATCATCAGACGCGCAGCTATCATCTGGAATAAAATCTCCAATTCTTCTTCCCTTAGCGGGAAAACGGAATGGTAACCTTTTACCACTTGTTTGGCAGCTTCGAGTGGGTCAGGCATCGTCATGCAAGCATACGCACAACCAATGGCCAATTCATTTACTGTTTCCGAAAAAATGACATCTCCGAAGTCAATCACACCAGTGATTTGAGGATTTTGTCGGTCAGAATTTATGATAAGATTATACTCGTGTGCATCGCTGTAATTGACTGATTTGCGGAGGTTCGGAAGTTTTGGAAGTGCTTCTTTTTCAAAAAGATTCCAAAAATAATCAGCGATAGACTGCTGCTCTTCGGTAGCGATGTATTCTTTGAATTTTTTAGAATAAAGCGTTTCACTCGGATTCCATTTATAGAAACGACGAGCGGCAGGGTGATCAAATCCTTGAAGATTTTTGGATAATAACCCACAGGTTTTTCCCCAATCTTGCAATAGATTTTCAGTACGTGGGTTGGCATCGGCGAGCATACTACCAGACACCCATTTCTGGAGACGCAGATAACGTTGGCTTTCTAATTCCACTACCTCATTTCCATCCAAAGATTTGACAACGGAAGGAATTGAACGGGGGATTTGCTTTTGTTCCAACCAATTCATCACCGCTGCTTGTAGTTGGATATTTTCCAAATCCGCATTGGGTCGGCTGACTTTTAAAGTAAATTCTCCCTTTTCTGACTTTATATAAAAGTTGAAATCTTCCTCACCTGCCAGCTTTTTCGCAGTGCCATTGATGCCAAAAAATTGCAGTGCATATTCACTTGCTTGTTGCTCAGAGATATTAATGAGTTGATAATCCATACCTTAGTTAAAAAAAATTGACTAAGGTAGAAAAACCTATAATTCAAAGAAGAAATTACCCACGCAACTTCCTTTTTCCTTTTTTGTATTTGAAAATTCGAGCATAAGGCATTTTGGGCTTGACAACTGCTTCAGCAAAATGCTTTACTGATTTCAAATCCTTAAATTCAGCTTTTATTAAATAGGAGTATCCGCCACCATTGAGCCTTTGGTAGTAGATTTTTCCAAAATTTCTAAAAATTGGATGCGACTTTTCAACTGGCAACTCTGAAGAAGCTACCTCGATGGCATAACCATCGTAAACTGCTGATAGCCGTTTTTGCATCCGATAAACTTTGGATACGCGATCAATTGGTGCTACGGCTTCGGAGCTGGCATAGTATTCTTGAGCGACGACCTTGTTGGTGGAAAAAATAAATAAAAGTAGGAATAGGGCTGGGGGGAGGCAATTAATGTCCATGTATTAAGTTTTTTACTATGTGAACATTTGAAAAAATTATGCCAAAAAGGTGTAATGTGTTTGAATAAAGGCTTGGTTTTCTGACCTTTGAATAAGAAGTTGTTTAAAATTTCATTTCAATCTGCAAATCCATGTTTTTAAAACCTGAAAATGACTTTTTTAAAACCATAGCGATGCGATGCTATTTAAAAAACTAATTCTCAGAACTCATAATCATGAATTTTCGCCTCTGAACCAAAACCCTAAACAACTTCTATAACTTATGTATTAAATGAATGACGCGACGATAAGGCGGGTAATTGTACTGGGGGCCTTGGCTATTTTGGGCGTACTTGGAGTACAAAGTTATTGGGTGGTACGTACCTGGAATTTACAAGAAAAAGAGTTTAACGACAAGGTGCATATCGCCTTGCTTAATGTGGCAAAGGATTTGGAAAAACTGGGTAGTCAGTTACCTACACAAGGCTTAATTAGCCAAATCTCAACCAATTATTATATCGTAAACATTAGTGATGTTTTCAATGCAGGAACGCTTGAATTTTATTTAAGAAACCAGTTGGAAGCAGCTGGTCTTGCAGAAGATTTTGAATACGGAATCTATGACTGTTCCAACAATAAAATGGTTTATGGAAATTATATCTCTTACGATCCTGAAAAACCAATAATCGACAAACAACGAGATGACTTGGCCACCTATGATGAGTACTATTATTATTTTGGTGTTCGATTTCCGAATCGTACCGGCTATCTTTTAAACTCTATGAATCTTACTGTTTTATTCAGTATGATTTTGTTGCTGACGGTTTCATTTTTTGCTTATACACTGTTTATCATTTTACGTCAAAAACGACTATCTGATATGCAAAAGGACTTCATCAACAATATGACGCATGAGTTCAAAACACCTATTTCAACTATAAAAATCTCAGCAAATACTTTTCTCAATCATCCAGAAATCCAATCAGATGATCGCCTGATGAGGTATGCCTCTATTATAAATGACCAAAATAATCGTTTGAATTCGCAAGTAGAAAAAGTACTTCAAATCGCGCGCATCGAGAGAGATAATTTCAAACTCAAAAAAGAACCAACCGACCTACATGAGTTGCTGGAGAAAGTCATTGGCAGCACCAAACTCAAAGCAGAAGAATTGGGAGGAACCCTCACGCATTCATTAACCGCTCAAAAGACTGACATTACCGCTGACAGATTACACCTCACCAATATCATTCATAACTTAATAGACAACGCGATCAAGTATCATAAAGAAAAACCTGAAATAGAGATTACAACGACCGATTCAGAGGATAAAATTCATTTAAAAATTGCAGATAAAGGAATCGGTATTTCAAAAGAGCAACAAGGAAAGGTTTTCCAAAAATTTTATCGCGTCCCGACTGGCAATGTACACAACGTGAAGGGTTTTGGCTTGGGTCTTTTTTATGTAAAAAGCATCTGCCAAGCACATGGCTGGAAGTTAAGTCTCGATAGTGAAGAGGGAGAAGGAACAACTATCAACATCTTGATTTGATGCTAAACGTTCCCAAAAATATCCGTTAGTGCCTTTGCTGCTGCTGGATATACTTGCCCAAATTTTTCAGGAAAAACAAAGTAATGGACAATCGCTACTGGAAGTGGATCTAAATTATTTAAACCAATGAATTCTTCCAATTTCGCTTTAGTCAAACCATTTACTTGAGGAAGTTTTTGCCAAAAATCACTTTTTATAGTCGGATAATTTTCATTCGGATAGGTTCTAATGAAAACTTTTGAATATTCGTGCAATCCGATGTGGTAGTACTTTTTAGGTTCTAAAAAACCAGGCATAAAATGCTCAATCGAAAACATAATGACACCATCCTCTTCAAAAATTTCTGAAGAGTGAAATTGTTCTGGATATTGGGGAGAAGGAAAACCATGAGGGTAAGTGATGATATTTTCAAATTTCTCAAAAGTAAAATCTTCTCTATTAAAAGTCAGCCACACAGGACAAGCAGCGATAAGTCCCTGAATATCAGGTGGAACTTCTTCCGTTACTTGAGGTCGCCACTCTACCGTCATCAGATAGAGTCCAAGTCGGTGATCAAATTTCTTTTTATCATCAGGCGAGAGATTTCTATAAAAAGGTAGATATTTTCCTAATAGCGTTTTCACCATAGGATCCATTGGAGGTGGCGTACGTTGATACCACCACCAGTTTATTTGTGGAGAAAAAACATAGATGGCAGCACCAATCATTACTGGCGGAATTATCCACCATGAATAAGTCTCATCTACCGACCATGTCAGATGAAAAGCCAACAAAGCCAACATTACAAATGGAAAAATCAAGCGCTGTGCAAACATATTTTTGATTTTTTCATATTTAAAATATACCTAAAATCTAGACGATTGTCTCAAGTATATCTGCAAAGAAACCATTAATTTTGTAAACTGCTTTATATCAAGCGAACAAGCACATTTCCTACGTAAAATTACAAACCCTATTTAAAATTAGTCGGTCATTTTTGCACAAGACCATAGATAAGTCTATCTCACTTCGACAAAAAATAATTACTCGTTACTGGTCTTTTTCATACGCAAAAACACTGCTGATTCATGTGGAAAAAACTTGTGCTTGCTACCTTTCTTTTGTTGGGAGTAAATCTCATTTTTGCTCAATATAAGGTAAAGCCTAACGGAAATGGAAATGGAAAAACTTGGCAAAATGCTGCTAGTCTTCAAATGGCGCTCAGTATGTCGCAATCTGGTGCAGAAATATGGCTTCAAGAGGGCACCTACTACCCTGTCCAATGCAATCCTTGTACGGAAACAGATAGAAAAATTTCATTTGTCATACCAAATGGAGTAAGAATATATGGTGGGTTTGCAGGCAACGAAACAAATAAAGAACAACGAAACTGGCAAGCCAATAAAACGAGGCTAAGTGGAGATATTGATCAAGATAACTCCAGTAGAAATAATTCCTTTTCAGTAGTCTTTACCAACAATGTTGGTAATCTCACCGTGTTGGATGGCGTAATCATCAGCGATGGAAACGCGCAAGGAAATACGGCTTCGAATGAGGCGCCTATGGTAAGCGGTGGCGGATGGTACAATGGAAGTATTGGAACTTTGGAGTCTAACCCACAAATTATTAATTGCACTTTTGAAAACAATGCTGCCGATGGTTTTGGTGGTGCAATGTATAATATGGGTGCTTTTGAAGGCATTTGTTTACCTTTCTATAAGAATTGTATTTTCAAAAATAACCAATCAAAATATGATGGAGGTGCAATTTATAGCAACGGATCTTTTGGAGGCAATTGCAATTTCATTTTAGAGGATTGCTTATTTGAAAATAACTTTGCTGGTTCTGAAATTGGATCTGGAGGAGCATTGTTTAATAATGGTATCGAAGGTGTTTGTAATCCAAAAATCAGGAATTGTAAATTTGACTATCAGAGTGCAAGTTTGCATGGAGGTGCCATTTACAATCAAGGGAAAAGTGGAGAAGCTAGCCCCATTTTTAATAATTGTGTTTTTAATAAAAACAAAGCTGAACAAGGTGGTGCAATGTATAATTTAGGTGCAAAAATAGGGGGAAATAGTAGCCCTTTTATGACCAATTGTACTTTTTATGGGAATGTTGCTAAAGACTACGGAGGAGCCATTACTGTAAATGGTGACTTAGGGGGAACGAGTGAACCTGTGTTCAGAAATTGTATTTTCTCTAATAATGTTGGACAAATAGAAGGCGATCTATTTTATTTGATAAATGGTCATCCCTTCTTAGAATACTGTTTAGTTGATAAAAGCAATTGCATACAATTACGTACAGCTTTAGGAAACCAAAGTCGTGTAGATTGTGGTAGTGGTATGATTTATAACAAACCACCAAAATTCCAGAACCCAGCAAATGGAGACCTGAAAATCAAACATAACTCTGCTGCCTTAGATAGTGGCAATCCCGATTTTATTAGTCTCAACGTGGATATTAATAACAATTCAAGAAGTCTTTTAGAAAATATTGACATCGGTGCTTATGAATATGATGGCTCACCGCCTACCAAACTAGACACTTTCCACACAGATTCTAACGATGACTATGTCTCCATCAATTGGATTTATGGCAGAGAGTATGAAATGAGTGGTTGTGAAATTCAAAGAGGTAGAGATAGTTTCAATTTTGAAACCATCGCGTGGGTTCCGTCTATAGGAAACAACCCAAATGGACAATTCTACCAAGCATTTGATGTACCTCCTCAGCGAGGCGAGACCTACACTTATAGACTTCATTGTTTTGAGAAGGATAGTTGCGACCAATATTTTGGTTTAGATACTGCATTTGTTAGACCCAACGAAATTCTAACAAAAGCGTATCCAATTCCAGCAACTACTTCCACTAATTTAAAAGTCTATTTCCCAAGAGATAATGGCCAAAACCGCTTAAGGGTCGTCTTGGTGGATTACGTAGGAAAAGCTGTTATTGAAAATGAAGAAATCTCACCAGGCAAAGGTTGGACATCTTACCAATATGATGTAACCCAGTTTTGTTCAGGAATTTATTATTTTCATATCTATGCGAATAAAGAAAAATTTATCATTCCAGTAATTGTATCGAAGTTATAACCTCCTGCTAAAATTGGTCATTTTGGTAGCTTTTCAACTGTTTTCTTTCTAAACCGTTTGGAAATCAGTACGTTATTTTCAAGTTTAGCATTTCATAAAAATGATTTTCAAATGAGCTCAAGTGATCAATCATTTTGGTATCTCGAAAATATTGATGTCAGAGGTATATTTTGCCCTAATAAAATATCCAATATGGTTGGTGACAACAATCACCACCACCACCAAACGGTATTTCAAAAAGGAGACTATATCTACTTACCAGAGGAAGATTCCAAAAAAGTATTTTTCATAAATAACGGTAAGGTTAAAATTGGCACTTATGGCCCTACTGGAAAAGAAATCACCAAAGTCGTAATCGGGGCAGGAGAGGTTTTTGGAGAACTGGCTTTGGTAACTTCTGGCAAAAGAAAGGATTTTGCCATCGCAGTCGATAAAACAGAGGTTTGTGCTATCAATCGTTCAGATTTGAAAATCATGATGAAAGATCATTCCACGCTTTCGCTTTTTTTGATGCAAATCATGGGCAGCCGCCAGTTGGAAATGGAGCAACGACTAGAGAGCTTGGTTTTCAAAGATAGTAGAACTCGCATAATTGAATTTGTCCACAATTTAGGAGAAAAGAAAGGCCAAAGAGTAGGTTATGAAACAGTAGTGAGAAAATTTATGACTCATCAAGAAATTGCTAATCTTACAGCGACCAGTCGCCAAACAGTCACCACCATACTCAATGAATTAAGAAATAGGGAGCTGATTACCTTTAATCGAAGACGCTTACTTATAAGGGATATGGATACCTTGGCAAGAGAAGGAAAGGTCACAGATTAGGATCTTCCTAAAGATTCTACCTGTTCTAACAACCATTTTCGTTCTACCAAATACTGCTCGTTTTTAATTCGATCCATTAGCTTTTGCAGGGCAATTTTATCATAAAAATTAACCGCAGTAAGACGTTTCGTGAATTTTATAAAATTGAGGTAGTTCGTTTTGTGATAACCCAATTCCTTATGCCGGTGGATATAAACTTTAAAACTCAAGAGTAAATTATCAAGCGCACTTTGTTCTTTAAGTTCGTAATACATTTTTGCCAATAACATCTTGCCAAACATATTGTGCAATACATTATCAAATTCAGTTCTCACCAATAACTGCATCGCCCGATCATAATCCTTTACTTCAAAGTAATAATGCGCCAAATTATGATTTTTATTCCCTTCTCTAATTTTTTCTGGCAATCGCTCAGCATATTCTAAAATGAAGTCATGCACCCATTCGTATTCCTTCAGCTGCAATCCAACCACCGCAATATTTTTATACGTCAAACGACTCAATTGCCCATTTTCAAAAAACACCTCTGCTTTAAGTCCCAACTTATAAAAATCGAATGCTTCGACCATGAATTCTCTATTGCCTTTATTTATTTGAGTAGCACAAAAGTTGATTGCCACCAAGTAGTGATCGCGTAGCTCAGAGGGAAGAAATGAACCTACATAATTCTGTAGTAAGGGCTTTAATTCATTAAAAGAAGCAACATCATCATTATCAGAAAGTGCTTTGTAAGAATAATAATAAATAGCAACAGCGGGCTCTTTCATCCATTCACTATTTTCGAGATATTCAAGCAAGGGTTTGAGCAAGCCCGTGTCGTACTCCTTTTTCACAACAGTCTGATGGCTTACCATCGTACAGGCGTTGTATAACTTTTCAATGATGAAAGAAATATCTTGAGCATTCGATAATTTTTGTAATGGAATGTTTGCAGAGCGTTTTCCAGAATCTGCTTTTACCCTTTCAATAAAACGTCGATATTCAGTAGCATGAAATGCTCGATTTCTCGAAACAGTTTTATGTTGTTTTTTTTCTAACTTTGAAAAGACTCTATCAAAATGCTTGGGCAACTGACGCTTTCTATATGCTCGTAGCAAATGGATCTGACCTTCGTTTTCCTCCTCCTGCCACTCTACCCAAGCAAAGAATTGTTCCAACACTTTAAGCAAATAGGAGTTTAGATGGTGAATTTTTTGAATCTCAAATTTCTCTTTAGGAAAAAGTGATTTGAATAAGTCTTCGTTATTTAAACCGTCATTTTCTTTCAAATATTCAAATAACGCAATGACATCTTGGTGCTGATTATAGATGGGAGAACGAACAAACTTATCGAACAATTTCAACTCTTTTTTAGAGAGTGCCCGAAACAATTGTAGTGTCCGATTTTCGCTCAAAGCCTTTAATTTTGAAGAGGTGGAGGGGAATCTTTAAGCAAAAATAAAGAGAAGATTATTAGATTCCTAATCGGACATTTATTTTTCAATTTAGAATCGACATAAAATAAAAAACATAAAAAACTGATAATCAGTTATTTACAATAAAAACACCCTCAAAGGTAAGTCGAGAATAGTCGAATTTTGTATTAATCAATAGTCGAATTAATTTAAGACATTTATACTAGAGAAATTGTATCAAATTAATATATGAATCTGAAAAGATACATAAAACCTCTGGCTGTTTTCTATTTTGTATTAACCTATGCCGTGCTCTGTGCACAGGGTTGGGAAAAAACCTATGGTGGCATCCTAAATGACGTCACCAATGACCTTATCCAAACACCTGACAATGGGTGGCTCATGGTGGGTTCTTCTGCAAGTTTCGGAGGAAGCGATCGTGACGTCTATCTCATCAAGACGGATGTTGATGGAACCGAGCAATGGCATAGGTCTTTTGGTACAGCTACGATAGAAGACATTGGCAATGCTGCAGCTTTACAAGCTGATGGCTCTATCATTATTGCAGGTACTTCTGGAAACACGGCCGCTGCAAAAGGAAGGATTTGGAAAAGAGATGCATTAGGCAATCCTATTTGGTCTTTCGAAACATCGCAAGACTCCATCACATTAAGAGATGTTGCAATAAGTTCTGATAATTCTATTGTTGTTGTAGGTAGCGAAGGAGAACGCATATTCATTCTTAAATTGGATGCGAATGGAACAGAGTTATGGTCCAAACAATTACCTGCCAACGATATTGAGAATGGATACGCACTCGAAATCCTATCGGATGACTCCTTTGTCGTTGCTGGTTATACGCATAGCAATACTTCGAGCATAGATGCCTATATGGCGAAATTTGATGCCAACGGAGACGCGGTATGGCAAAAGCCATTTGGCAAAGCAAATAAAGATGAGCAAGCACAATGCATAACTACTTCTCAAAATGGTGGCTTTTTTCTTGCTGGCTTCAGTGAGGGAGATACGAATCAAGAAGAAATTATATGGTTATCAGAAGTGAATGCAAATGGAGACTCGATTTATTCAACTACCATTACGATTGAAAAGTCTGAAAGAGCACGAGCTATCACTCAATTACCTGATGGTAACTTATTAATTGCTGGCGATATTGATACTTTCTTGAATGACTTTAATGGTTTTCTTTTAAAGTACAATACAAGTAATGACTCACTACATTGGACCCGTTCCTTTGGTGGGTTGTCCAGAGATTATTTGTACAAAATTTTACACTTCGACAACCATATTTATCTTTCCGGAACCACGCAAAGTTTTGGAGCAGGCAACTTCGACAGTTGGCTGATAAAAGCCGACAGCGAAGGAAGAAGCCTTACAAATGTTTTGGAAGGAAATGTTTTCGAAGACGCAAACTTCGATTGTTTTTTTGATTCAAACGAAACGGGTATTGAAAATTGGTTGATTGAAGTTAGAGGAAATAGACTTTTTTATACCAATCCTAATAGTGATGGATATTATAAGGTAAATGTCGAAGAAGGAGATTATGAGGTTCGACTACACATTCCAAATCCTTATTGGCAAGCTTGTGAGAATGATTTATCCATTTCTTTTGCAGCAGACGATAGTATTGAAGTCAACTTTGCGCTTCAACCCACTACTGGTTGTCCTTTCTTGACAGTCGATTTATCAACACCATTTCTGCGCCGCTGTTTTCCAAATGCATATACCGTTAATTATTGCAATTCAGGAACGCAGACTGCATCCAATGCAACACTAACCGTTGAATTTGATTCATTTTTAAATATTGATAGTTCAGAAGTCAGCTTAACCCCCCTTGGTAATAATCAGTTTGAATTTCAAGTAGGAAATCTCGCCCCATTTGAATGTGGCTCTTTCAGGGTTTACACTACAGTTGATTGCGATTCAACAGTTTTGGGACAGACACATTGCAGTGTAGCGCGCATTACTCCTGATACTTTTTGCCTTCAGCCAGACCCCATCTGGGACGGCTCAAGTTTAGAAGTTAGTGCTTTTTGCGATGGTGACTCTGTACGGATTAAGGTATCCAATACCTCTCCATTTGCGATGTCTTCAACTTCGTCTTTTATTATTATTGAAGAAGAAATATTGACCCGTCAAGGCCCCGTAAAACTTGGAGGCAACAAGGACACTACTTTTGTCTTAGATGTCAATGGAAAAACAATTCGGTTTGAAGTAGATCAATCTCTGGGCCATCCTGGAAACAGTATGCCATCCATTGCCATTGAAGGATGCGGAGCCAACCCATTTAGTTTAGGATTTGTCACTCAATTCCCACAAGATGATGGAGATAATTTTGTAGAAATTGATTGTCAAGAAAATATAGGAGCATACGATCCAAATGACAAGAGAGGTTTTCCGAAAGGGTACGGCACAGAAAAGCTTATTGAAAATGATACGGAAATCGAATACCTCATTCGATTCCAAAATACCGGAACTGACACTGCTTTTACTGTTGTCATTCGTGACACTTTGAAGCAGGAGTTAGATCCAGAATCTTTAAAATTGGGAACCTCCAGTCATCCGTACGAATTTGAAATTTACGACAATGGTGTTTTAAAATTCACTTTCAACGATATTCTGTTAGTTGACAGTTTCACCAACGAACCGGCATCTCATGGTTTTGTGAAATTTAAAATCAAACCAGATTTTCCTTTACATGATGGTACGCCGATTTTGAACAGTGCAGATATTTACTTTGACTTCAATCCACCGATCACGACCAACCAATCCTTACATCGCATTGGTTCTAATTTTATAAAAGTCGATACTACATCATCTATTCACAATCCGTTCTTCCCGAATGTTTCGATTGAGATTGCTCCCAATCCGTTTACGGATCAAACCCAAATCACCCTCAAAGGAATAGACGATGATGAATATCAGTTTCAATTATACAATGCTTTTGGAAAAATGGTTGACCAACAAAAATTCATAGGCAGCCAATTCTATTTCAAAAGGCATCTATTGCCCAAAGGGGTTTATTTTTTCAGTATAAAAACCAAAGAACACCAATGGATTGCGAGTGGAAAAATCGTCTTGCAATAGTTCCTTTTAGCTGACAATGAGCCGATTATGAACAACAACCAAAAAAGTTCGTAAATTTATAGAGAAAACCACTTCCCAAAAACCTACTGTTTCACACGAAAAACCATTTTTTGAAGTGATGCCTAAACGCACATTTTAAAAAATCTAAAACCTCTGCAATGAGAGTCCCTTTTTGGACCATCTTACTGTTTCAGTTACTTCTGATCAGCTTTACCTCTGTTCAGGCACAGGATTGTTCGCCTACTGATAACCTTCCCGGACCATATATTTGCTGGCCTTATATCACTAATATCTCTGGCTCAACGGCTGATTTCAGCCCTATTTCTCCTCCTCCAGTCTTTTGCAATGGGACGATAGAAAACAACGGTTGGTTTTCTTTCTCTCCTTGTAAACCAAGAGTGGTATTCTCGGTAGTAGCCAACAATTGTCAGAATGGAAATGGGCTGGAAGCAGTAATTTATGACCAATCACTAACCATTGTTTCCAATTGTCTTTCATCTGGAGCGGGCACTTTAGCTGGGAATTTAGTTGCTGACCATTTAACTCCGGGAGAGATTTACTATTTCATGGTGGATGGATTTGAAGGAGATTTATGTGATTTTGTAATCTCTGGAGGAGAAGGATTAATACCTCTTTCCAATCAAAATTACAGTAGCCAAAGTGGATACATTCAAGGACCTTCAATGGTTTGTATTGGAAACCAGACTAACTACACTGTTGTCCCACCAACCTGTAGCCCACAAAATAGATTTAACGAATGCCCTGCTCCTGATTTGACTAACTATTATGATACAATCTATCATTGGACTTTACCTGTAGGAGCAACAATAATCGGAGATATACACAACCAATCTATTACTATCGACTGGGAGAATTTTCAGACAGGAGATATTTCCGTAAATATGGAAATTGTTCCTTTGAACAATTCATGTGTAAACTGTATCGGAGGAAGTTTTGCAGCTTCTTCCTGTGCAAAAGACATCACCCCTTTATCAATAACTGAACGTCCTACTCAATACACTCAACTACCTACCATTAACCTATGCAAAGGCGAGTGTTTTCAACTCAATAACCAATTTTTTTGTGAAGGAGGTCAATATCAAGTTCCGTTAATTGCTGCAGATGGATGTGATAGTATTGTAGAGTTCGAGATCATTATTCATGAGGATAAAATAGAAAACCTCAATGACGAATTCATCTGTCCAGGAGAATGCGTAATTGTGGCAGACCAACAGTTTTGTACTCCTGGTCAAAAGCAAATTTCGCTCAACACAAGCGCTGGATGTGATAGTATTATCCTTTTTACAATTTTTGAAAAAGAGACCTCAGAAGAAAAACTATCTAAAGTCAGTATTTGTGAGGGAGCTTATTTTGAAATTAATGGAAAGAAATATTTTGAAGCAGGGGATTTCCAAACCACCTTCATTGCCAATAATGGATGCGACAGTACTGTGTTTTTTGAAATAGAAGTTTTAAACCATTCAGAAACCATCCTTCCCAAGGTAGGTCTTTGTGCCGGAGAAACTTACGTATTGAATGGTGAGACCTATGACGCTCCAGGTGTTTACAGGCAATTTGAAACAAATCAGAATGGATGTGATAGTACAATTGTTTTGGAAATTTTTGAGCAAGAAGGCGATTTTGTTGAGTTGCCCTCAAAGTCTATTTGCCCAGGTGAGTGCATCATTGTATGGGGAAAAAGATTTTGCGAAGGCGGCACATATCAAAGCATACTACAAAACCAAAACGGGTGTGATAGTACGATTCAATTCAAATTAGAAATCTTAGAAGAAGATAGTGTTTGGTTGCCTAAAATCACACTTTGCAAAGGGGGATGTTATGAAATAAATGAGCGTCGTTTTTGCGAAGGTGGTCTGCACAAAATAAAGTTCAAAAATCAAAATGGCTGCGATAGTCTGGTGCTATTCGAAATTGAATATCGGGAACTAAAGATTAGTTTCTCAGAAAATGAAATTCTAACTACTGATAATTCCAGTATTCAACTCAACCCTATTTTGGACGGAAGTCCTGAAAACTTAAAAATCGAATGGGAAGGATTTGGGTTCAACCCTAATACACTGCATCCAATTACGGATAAAGAAGGCACCTATATTCTGACCGTTACAGATACTATTTTGGGCTGTAGCTCAACTGATAGTATTTCAGTTTTCAAACTAAATGCACCTCCATCTACCAGCGATGTGACGCCCGCAAATAATTGCAGCTACGCTCCATTTGTTTGTGGAGAATCGTTGCAAGGGCTTCGAGGAAAAACCAAATCATCTGCCTTTTTACAAAATGGAATCCATCAACTTTTCAGAGACTCGCTTGAAAACCCACAATGGATCGAATGGTTTCCTTGTGACTCTACCGTAATTTTACAAGTAGGCGTTTTAAATAGTTTATATGGAAAAGGAATTGAATTCTCTGTTGTCCGCACGGATAGTTGTGAACATTTTGACGTTTTGGTTAACAGCAAAAAAATTCGACATAAAACTGTAGAAGAAATTCAAATAGATTCTCTTACTGACTCAGGACATTACTTTTTTGTTTTTGATGGAATTGATGGAGATGCCAGTGAGTTTCAATTAGAAATAACAAGAGGCATCCAAACTGAACCACTTTCGTGGGAAATAGCCGTCCCACCTGTTCTCGACATTCCCGAAACCTTTTGCCCTGATGTCCCTGTAAGACTTTCGGTTACCAAACCTAAATACAAACTGAAAAATGAACACTGTTCCTTTTTTGCAGCTATCAAGCCAAGGCAAAATCATGCGGTAAAATGGAATATCCCTATACAGGCAACCGATTTTCAAGATATGGCTGCGGACACAATTAAAGAGATAGTTTTCAAAACAGTAGATTTATTGCCATTCGGATCTGACTATTTAGCGAATGGTCAAATTCTTTCGGGCTTAATTACGGTTGAGTTTGAGCCAAAAATCACTTTATCAGAAGGAACTTATTGCCGTTTTACCAATCCTCAAAAATTCGAAAAACAAAAAGAGTTTACGGTAGATCACGAATTACAAATACTAAAAACGATAGACATTTGTGATGACGGAAAGAGAGATTTTTGTGGCAACAAAATTAATTTTTCACAAGAAGTGATTTGCCGACAAGGCTGCCTCACCACCGTTCAATTTGTAAATGTTCTTCCTCCTCAATACGCAGATCATGGATACGTGAGACTTTGTCCAGGAGAATGTTACACGATGCCAATTACTGGAAAAGTAATTTGTAGCGAAGGAGAATATACAGTACCAATTAGAGACAAATGTGGAGGTACGGAAACCGTAACAATTGGCTTCAGAAATGGGCCAGAAGAAATTCGCACCAGTCCTATTACCGAGATTTGCGACCCATTACAAACAAGTTATCAGGTTAGCTTTGATGTTAGAACAGGAAGACCACCTTATAAAGTTGATGGAGCGTATATTAATGGTAATCGTTTTATTTCTAATGCTATCCCAAGCGGCGACCCCTTTGTTTTCCGAGTTACAGATGCCTCTGTTTGCCCTAATGAAACTTTTGTTTCTGGAACCTATTTTTGTGGGCCATTTTGTACAACAGAATCTGGCACCATGGAAACAACGACTATTTCTATATGTGCAAATGAAATTGCTAAAACCACTCATCATGGAAACAGTATTTTGGATTCAGATGATGGTCAAGAATTCATTTTGCACAATAATCCTAATGAGGTGCTCGGTCAAGTTTTTGCTCGAAGTACAGCGGGAGACTTTGCATATATAGCTGGCGTTTTGGAATATGATTCTACTTATTTTGTTTCTTCAGTAGTTGGGACATTCGTTGATGGACAAGTTGATTTGGATGACCCATGCCTTGCTGTTTCTAAAGGCCAGCCAGTTGTTTTCAAAAGGCTTCCAAATCTTACCCTCAAAGATACTTTCGAATTGACCTGCGCTTCTTCTTCTATCGAACTTGTTGTTGACAATTCTCAACTAGCTTCCTACTTATGGACTCTAGAAGATGGTAGCCAAATAATCTCAAGTTCGATAGTTGTTGAAGATTCAGGTTCGTATCAAGTTCAGGCAACTGCTACTAATGGCTGTTCACTCAACAAAACAATAATTGTTGCCGAAAATAGAACTGCTCCAATTGCAGATGCGGGCGCTTCAAAAGAAATATTCTGCGATCAATCACATGTAATTCTAAACGGTTCAGGATCCAGCGCAGGAAATCATATTCAATATGAATGGCAAACTACAGATGGGAATATTTTAGATGGCAAAAATAATCCACACCCACGCGTAAATGAACCAGGCACTTATTACTTGTCTGTTTTAAATAACGAAAATAGCTGCCAAAGCATCGATTCGGTTATCGTAGCTCAATCTGATCGAGGGCTCGAAAGAGCAACCTTTGATATCTATTTCCCAAGTTGTTTTGGTGCCAATGATGGGCAAATTGCCGTTAATCAGATTTTTGATGGTACAGCTCCTTATGAATTTTCGTTTGATGGAGGAGATTTTTCTCCATCGAAAGAATTCCAATTCCTCCAGAGTGGCACCTATCAAATTATCATTAGAGATGCTCATGGCTGTACTCTCCATAAAGAAGTCACACTCGTTGAGCCGCCAATGGTAGCGGTCGAATTGGGCGATGATGAATTCATCACACTCGGTGATAATGTAACGCTAACCGCAGCTTCTAATATTCTTCCTCATTCAATAGTATGGTGGAATGACTTGGGCGAACGGCATAATGGGGATCTTAATTGGATAGTAAAACCTACCGAAACCGCTACCTATTATGTTAGAATTGAAGATAGACGTGGTTGCTTTTCTGAAGATGAAATTGACATCATCGTAAAAGAGTCTGACGTTTTCATTCCTACTGGTTTTTCACCGAATAACGATGAGCAGAATGACTTCTTCACTGTATTTGGTGGCGAAAGTGTCAATCAGGTTCTGAGTCTAAAAGTTTATAATCGAGCTGGCAATCTTCTTTTTGAAAATTATAATTTTTCTCCTAACAAAGAAGAGCAAGGTTGGGATGGATTCTTCCGTGGCAAACAGATGTTTGCCGATGTCTATG
>CALDSS010000035.1 GCA_937924495.1 uncultured Saprospiraceae bacterium | reverse complement strand
GAGTCTTTGTCCTATCTATTATTTTAAATGATTAAAAAATAAGTTGTTCTAACTATGCTTTTTATAGGACACAAATCCAACGGATTGAAACGGATAAGAACGGATTTTAAAATCGGTTCTCAGCTGTAAAATCAGGTAGTCTTTGTCCTATCTATTATTTTAAATGATTAAAAAATAAGTTGTTCTAACTATGCTTTTTATAGGACACAGATCCAACGGATCGAAACGGATAAGAACGGATTTTAAAGCTATCAAAATATAAATCCGTTTACATCTTTTCCAATCCGTTTAATCCGTGTCCCATCTGAATTACTATTTAAATCTATTCTCAAAAAGCTTCCGCGAAATTTGTGGCTTTACTCCAAAATTGAGGAGTAATCCAACTTCTATTCCAGTGGCTTTTAAATAATTGAGCAGTTGTGCCTCATGCTCTTTAAGCAATCCACTTGCTGCTTTCAATTCGACAATAACTTGATTATTTACCAGAAGGTCTGCAAAGTATTTACCAATATGTTCGCCTTCATAATAAACATCAATTGGTACTTGCTTTTCGCAAGCGATGCCCATTTTTGACAATTCAATCATCATGGCATTTTCGTAAACCTTTTCTAAGAAGCCGTAGCCTAATTTGTTGTAAACGTTATAAAATGCTTTGATGATTTGGTCTGTTGTGTCTTGATGTAGTAGTCCCATTTTAGTATATTTTTCACCAAATATAGTTGATGGGACACAGATTGAACGGATCTTGACTGATAAAAACGGAATTCTATTTTCTCTGTTATTCTCGATGGGACACGGATTAGACGGATGAAACAGATAAGGACGGATTTTAGAATCCGTTCAATCAGTGTCCCATCAAAATCAATCAATCGTATATCGTAAACCAGCATACCCCACTCTCCCCATCAAAGGCGCATAGACACGTGTTGCATCAAAGTATTTCCCGAAAGGGTCACTCGCTCCAATAATAGGTTGGTGTTGATGATAGCCAGTCAGGTTTTCTGCACCTCCATAAAATTCCCATTTTTTGCTTGGCGCAAAAGTCACTTGAGCATTCACGATAGCATAGGTTGGAGAACGATCTCCATTTTCATGAATGTGAAAATCCTCATCTGGTAAATGCACATTTATATCTTGCAAACGTTGTGGACCAACGATTTGTGTGCTCGTATTGAATCGCCATTTTTTGTTAGGCGTTTCATAATCAATAGATGCCAACCCTCGATGCCGAGCAACAAGTGGTCGCTCTCTCAATTCACCCTGATAAGTGGTGCGGACATCATTAAATTTATAGGCCACTCGCACATCTAAACGAGGAAGAATTTCATAATCTAAAGAAGCCAAAAAAGCGTTTGAAAAAGATGCTCCATCAAGATTGTAAATCAACAATTGTTGATAATTGTCTTCTACATCCAAAACAACCTGATTGGTAAAATGAGTGCGATAGGCATCCACTGTAAAAGAACCTTCTCGTTCACCTATATTAAACTTCTGTGTGAAATTACCCCCGAAATTCCAAGAAGATTCAATGTCCAAATCTTCTACGAAAACAATCTGACGGGAGGACGCAAGGAAGCTAATGTTTTCTGCAATCACATTGGCAGTGCGATAACCACGACCACCTGAGAGTCGCAAAACTGATTCTTCTGTAAAATTAAGTTTAAAATTCAAACGAGGCGTGACCAAAAATCCAAATTGATTGTGATAATCACCTCGCAATCCTAAAATCAAACCCATTTCTTTCCACCAAGTAGAAGTCGTGAAATTCTCTTTTTTGAAATTATATTCAGCGAAAGCCCCGGTTTTATGTTCCGTGCGGCTGATGTCAGCCTCATCGACAAATTCCTGATAATCATCATATTGATAGCCACCTCCGTAGGTAACTTTATGATCTGAGGTGCCGATGATAGTCGAATAAAATAAATTGGAATAAAAAGAGCGCTGCTCTCCTCTGTGGTGCCTTGGCCCATAATTGGCATTCAGCCGATGGTAAGTGGCACTCCAAATTGAACCCGCGGATTTGTAAACCTCATCAAAACCAAGATAGCCTAATTTTGCAGAGACATCAATTCTATCGTTATTTTGACGAATTTGATAAAAACCGTTTTGAGGATTGGAATCATCAACAATTTGTCCTGCAGTTCTTTCTTCTGAAAGTACTTGGACATTGATTTGCCCTTCAAACGGATCGTTTCCATTATAAAAAAGGCGAAGCATTCCTGTACCTACCTGCTTTTGCGGCATACTCAAAAATCCATCTCCGTTGTGGTCAACTTCATTTTGAAAAAGGCTACCATGAAGCATTGTGCCCACACTCCAGTTTTTATTTAACTTTCGGTTGTAATGGATATTGGCTTCTCCTCGCCCAAATTGCGAACCGAAAAGGTTGACATGCAATTTGCGACCATCATTCGGTTTTTCCAATTCGGAATTGATTGCGCCTGCCATTCCACCAAAACCAGTCTGAACGGTACTCGCACCTTTTGAGATTTGAATACCAGACAACCAAGTTCCAGCAATATAATCGAGTGCATAAGGAGCCGCCAGACCATAAAGCGCTGGCCGTTTTTCAATCAACAATTGTGTATAGACTCCGCGCAAACCCAACATCTGAATTTCGCGCGCGCCAGTGATTGCGTCTGAATAAGCCACATCGACCGCTGCATTGGTCTCAAAACTTTCACCCAAATTGCAACAAGGTGCTTTTCGCAATTCTTGGGAAGTGATAGATTCTACATTTCGAGTTTCTATGGTAGAAGTAAAGTTGCCCTTTTGTCGAGCTACTATTTCAACTTCGGTTAAAGCTATCACCCCAGACATTTCTACCCAAACGGATTCTTCGTCTGGCTCAATGGGAATAACAATCGGATCATATCCGACATAATTCACCTCTATTTCAGAGCCCCCTTCCACTCGTTCCAATTCAAAGTAACCCTCCAAATCTGTGGTAGCTGAAACGGTCGTTCCCTTCCAGTTGACCGTGGCGTATATCAAGGCTTCTTCTTGCTCATTGGTCACAAACCCAGTCAGCATTTTCTGACCAAAACTCGTAGTTGCGAGCAGCAAAAACCCATAAGTTATTAATGGTTTCATTTCTTTATTTTAAAATCGAAGTGCATTATCTGTCAAGTTTGTAAGTTGGACAGATATTACATTCCTGATAAAATCATGGAATCATCAGCCCTTTGCAGTGCTGAAAAGAAGATTAATAAAGAAGTTGTTTAAAAACTCATTGATTGGCTACAAGCGGCAAATTTAATCCTGAATTACGTTAAAAATCCTCGTTGATGCTAAGGCATCAACTGTGGTTTTTGCCTTATTCAGTATAAAATTTTCTCACTTTCGAGAAATCATGAATTCTTAAACAACTTCAAAATTTGAAAAAGAAATGAAAAAACTAACAGAGGAAAGATTGGATATGAGGTAGAAGACTTTTGCCGAAAGGCCGAATAGGAGGAGGTTTGTTAAAATACGCTCCATCAACTTCAGCCACCACAGCATCATGAATGATAATAAAATCAGATTTTACGACCTGTAAATTAGGCTTTTGTAAATTCAAACTTATTTCATTGATGACAAACTGCGTGGCAAGTTTAAAGTACTTCGCTTCTTTGTCTTCGCAGTCGTGGTTTTCAGTGCAGCTTTTTTCGGCCAATTCTGCTTTGCAGCAAGAAGGTAGATTGTCATCTATCGGTTGACCACACTGCGATTCTATCTCGAAAACCGAAACGGAAAAACTATCCTTACAAATACAATACAAGGAATGCACCGTCAGACCCATTGTTGCTATCAACAGATTAAGGGTCAAAAACCAAACAGTGATATGTCGTAATGTACTTTTCATTTAATCAAATAACCCATCAAAGTTACGGTTGTTTTGATTTTCTTGCAAGAGAAATTAGAGATTCGGTATTGGATTTAGGTATTCGGGGTTACGATTTTTCGATATTGCTTCTCTCACTACAAAAAAAAGCACCTGTCAAAAATGACAGATGCTCAATCGCTCTCTAAGCCAAAAAATTTATTCTTAACCTATGACTGATTTGTCTTTCGCTGCATAAAGCGCATAAATGAAAGACCCTCCGGCCATAATCACGTTCTTCAAAATACTCATGATATGATTTCCTTGTGCAGCTTGAGCATTGGCGAAACCGCCTGCCTGAGCTGTGGCATCATCTATTCCCATGCCTTGTGCATGCGGAAGGATGAATAAGAGCAACATGACTCCCAAAAGTGTCGCTGCTAATTTGTCCATTTTTCCAAGTAAAATACTAACTGCTGCTGCAATTAGTGCTAAACCGGTAAAATAAACCATTGCAGATCCTCCTGGTGCCATACTTGCCATTTGGTCAGCCATCATGAAGTGAAAAACTCCAAAAATGGCAAAGGGGATAGCAAATAGATACTTTCCTAAAGATAGAACTACATTCATTGTTTCGAAAATTGCGGCCCGAAAATTAGGCCAATTGAAAATTGTGTAAGTAGGCCTTAAGGTAATTCCACAGTGATTTAAACACGTTCTATCTTAAGAAATCATATTTCAAATAACTGGACGCAAGATAAAGACAAGAATCTAATCACAAAAATTAGTTTCCAATTTTTTCATTGTTAATGCGAAAATGAAGGGATAATGTTTGCCAATTGCCAATAAGACAGAATAATATTCCAACTGCAATTTAGTGATTCATCTTTTTCATAACATTAGGGCAAGCTTTCATCAAGGCTTTTTGCGCCTTTTCCTCATTTTCAGGTGCGATATCTCCATATTTTTCATAAAGAAGGTTGGCACAGCTGTCGCTCTCTGTCGCGACTATCTCAATTTTCTGGAGTAATTGTTTGAACAGTAAAGTATCAGATCCTTTGGAAGCTTTTTCAATTTGCTCTGACACATCAGACATTGGTTTTAGACATTCACACATTTCGAGTGCCATTGCATCATAATCAAAAGAAGTAGCACAACTAGCAATTGTAAAAATTATCGGAATCAGGTATTTTTTCATATCAAAGTGGTTTCATCTGTGTATTAGAGTTTGTTTTGAAATTTATCGAAAAAATAAGCACTGATTGCTCTACAACCCATTTCAAAATAAACTCTATTCAGCGGCAAAATAAGAGATAAAATCAAAAACATCTATATCTTGCCACAAACCATCCATTTTCTATGGACTCTACACCTTTAAACGACAAAAGAACCATCAACGGATGGGCGCTCTTCGATTGGGCAAACTCTTCCTATGCACTGGTTATTAC
>CALDSS010000034.1 GCA_937924495.1 uncultured Saprospiraceae bacterium | reverse complement strand
ATTGTTTGATTGTTATTTTCACCTTTTAGTGCAGGACAGAAGATAGGTTTACTAAACTTCGCCCTAAAAATTAAAGGCTTGATTTTAAAAGATTGATATCGGGAGTTACTTAAAAATCAAGTTTAGTAAACCTCCGATTCTGCTTTTGTCCTGCATAGAGTAAAAATATTTTATAATGGGAAACGGAATTATCAACTTGCTTTTAGGATTGTATTGCTGTTTTAGATTTTACACTTTTGCTTCATTAAGCCCGTTGCCAGAACAAGGATTTTTATTTGGATTTGGAATTCCTTCAATGGCCTATCTTGCGTTTTGGGGAATTTTTGCAGCTTGGTGTTTGTATGGAGCGAGAGGATTACTTAAAGGTGGAATTAATAAATAAGAAATAATATGAACGGAATTATCAACTTACTAATTGGGTTTTATTGTTGTTTTCAATTGTACACTCTTGCCATTGACACAGCTCGACCAGAAATGGTTTCGCTGTATGGTTTGGTAAATATTCCTACAATGGCTTATATGGTACTCTTGGTTGTCTTAGCAGCTTATTGCTTTTATGGAGCGAGAGGATTATTGAAAGGTAGAATGTAAAATTAATAAGAGAATGAGTGAATTTTGGAATGAGTGAATAAAGGGAAATATTCCTTCATTCACTCATTCGATCATTCACTCATTGAACCCTACTCCGTTACCAAGGCAATTTCCAGGTCAAACTCATCATAGATAGTTTTATCTGCAAGTCCATCAAAGAAAGAACCTGATCCGTATTTGATGTCGAAATCAGTACGGTCGATGGTGATTTTCGCTTTTGCATTTCCATCTACAACATTAGCGATAAATTTGATTTGGTTCGTGATGCCTTTGATTGTCAAGTCGCCCACTACTTTGTAATCATTATCAGCATAAGCTACAGCTTTTGTGATTTTGAAAGATGCTGCTCCGTGTTCGGCTACATTAAAGAAATCAGGAGAAGCAAGGTGACCAACCAATTTTTGACCATATTCACCTTCAAGATCAGTACAAGCCAAAGAGCTCATGTCAATGACGAATTCGCCACCTACCAAATTTCCTTCTTCAAATTGAAGTGCACCACTTTTTAGGTTAACTGTTCCGGCATGTTCTCCCGTAACTTTATAACCCTTCCAAGCAACCTTACTTGCAGTGGTGTTTACATTTTTGGTGGTGATTTCACCTGGATTGGTGAAAGAGAAAAGAGAAATTGCAATAAATGTTAAGAAAAGATTTTTCATGTTTGAATGATTTAAAAGTTATGATTGATGAATCTCCGAACATGAAAAATCTCATACCCAGAGAGTTATAAATTTTTGTGGGCACCATCGCAAAAACCGGGATTAGCGGTTTGCTTGCAGGTGCAGAGATGTACTGTTTTTGATTCTTCTGCTACGAAAACCATTGGACTGAAATTTCCTTCAGCTTTGTGCTTTCCGTCACAAAATGGTTGATTGGTAGATTCGCCACAGGTACACCACGCGTATCTTTTTCCTTTTTCCAATTCAACTTTGATAGGTGCCTTTCCGGCAATTTTTGGACTACTCATTATTAGAATTTTTATAATAAAATATTAATTCCTCAATATCTGTTTTATAAAACGCTAATTCAAATGTTTTTACAATAAATGTATATACATCTATTTATTTAAAAAAAGTCCAAATAAAAATAAGGGACTATCCTCTCAATAAATCAAGTAATCGACTCAGCTCTTTCGCTTCGTTTTTACTTAAATTAGAAAAAATATTTTGAGTAATTTCCTTGACGGCTTTCGATGCTTTATCAATTAAATCAATACCTTTTTCAGTAATTGCCACCTCGACTTGTCTTCTATCTGTTTGGCAAACTGTGCGCTCCACAAATCTTTTATCCAATAATTTATCAACTAATCTCGAAGCATTTGAGGAGCGATCAAGCATTCTTGAGGTCAATTCTTTTACACTCAGTGGTTTTTGAGCCCCTTTCAAAATTCTCAAAATATTGAATTGTTGTTGAGAAATGCCAAACGTTTTCAAAGACCTTCCAATATGTCCACTAAACCAAGAGCCACTAAAAAGCAGATTGATACTTGCTTTTTGATATTCATCCTCGAATTTGGTCTGTTGAATGGCTTTCTCCAATTTCATGGTGCAAATGTATGTATATACATTTAATGTTGAAACATTTTAAATTTATTTTTTGAAAAGATTAACAAAAATGGTGGAGTGAATTTATTCCACTCCGTAAGTAAATGTTTTGTACTTATTGATTTCTTCTATTTTGTTGTCTGACTTGGTGTTGCCTACTTTAAGTATCTTTAGATACCTAAAAATATTTTTTACCTTGTCAACGAACCTTGGAGATGCTAAAACAACTCCTTTTTAATAGTTATCGGCACTTTTTTTAGAAGAGTTTGGAAGATGTTTTACAACAGTTAACGGTTTTATTTGATAAGGGAAAAGAGCTAACTGTTAAAAAATTACCTGATTTATTTTTGCCAATAATTGAGGACTAAAAACTTTCTATAGTAAACCTTTCAAGAAAATTAGAAATTACTCCGAATTCTTAAAAGCATTTAAAATTCTTGTTATGAAAAAATATCAATACGTTTTTTTGTTATGCCTTATTTGTTCTGGTGGATTTTCTCAACAATTTGGTCAACATCCTACTGGAATTAACTGGAAATCTATGAACTCCGAAAGCTCAAAAATAATATTTCCAGAAGGAATGGAATCCCAGGCTCAACGGATTTCAAATATTGTCTTTCATTTAGATAAAAATAACAGGAGATCAGTGGGTACAAAGTCCAGAAAATTTGAAATGGTTTTACAAAATCGTTCGGTCTTTTCTAATGGTTTTGTACGATTAGCTCCATTTTATAGTGAGTTTTTTATAACCCCTCCACAATCAAATTCTATTTTTGGAAGTACGGATTTTGTTGATTTACTCGCTATTCATGAATATAGGCATGCACAACAAATTTCAAACACTCGAAATGGGTTGACTAAGTTAGGATATTACGTTGCGGGGCAAAGAGGGTGGTCTTTTTTAACTTTTTTAGCTATTCCTAATTTTTATTTCGAGGGAGATGCGGTTGTCATGGAAACGGCCTTGACGGAATCGGGTAGAGGAAGAATACCTGATTTTACAAAAGAGCAACGTGCCTTAGCCTTGTCAGATGCTTCTTTGACTTATCAGCAAATGCGTAATGGATCATTTAAAAGAATGATTCCAGATCATTATCGTTGGGGGTACATGATGCAAAAGTATATTCGCAACGAATATGGGAATGATAAACCAAGGTCTATTTTGAAAACAGCTTCCAGTTATGGTTTGCCATTTGGTCCGTATAATGCCTCACATAAGAAATACATCAATATCGGGACTAAAAAGTTATTCCGAAAATCTTGGGAAAATGCAAAATTGGAATGGACTGAACAACTTAGTGAAGTTAAACTCCGACCAACAAAGAGTATCACAAAACCTTCTAAGGAAATCACTCATTATTCCTTTCCACAATTTGTAGGTAACAGAAAAATTTTGGCAATTAAGGAAAGTTTTGACAAAACTGATGAATTGGTTTTGATTAGAAATAGAAAAATTGAAAAGCTTACAAATATTGGACATAATTTTAATGCCAGAATATCCCACAACAAAAATGTTGTTGCTTGGACGGAGTTAGGGATTGATTCCAGATGGGGAAATGAGACTTATTCAAATATTGTAACCTACAACCTCAAAACAAAGAAAAAATTAAGACTATCCGAAAAGTCAAAACTTTTTTCACCAGCAGTTTCTCCCGATGGAGATAAAATAGCGGTTGTGAATATAAGTCTTGAACAAGAATCCAGCATTTGGATTTTGAATGCTAAAACTGGAGCAGTATTAAACAAAATAAAGAACTCCGAAAATTCCATTTTATCTCGAATAGCTTGGAGTGAAGATGAAAAAAGTATTGTGGCTGTTTCCAAGAAAAATAATAAACTTTCATTGCTGAAATTTAATTTTCAAAAGGGGAATGTGGAACATTTAATTCAGCCAACTTCACATGTGGTAGATAATCCACACGTCAAAAATGGAAGGGTTTATTTCAATGGTAGCTTTACGGGGATTGATAATATTTTTAGTACTGATTTAGCTGGAGATTCGAAAATTTATCAGGAAACCTCTGTTAAAATTGCGGCAAAACAACCAGTTGTATCCCAAGATGGAAAAACATTGGCATTTACAGATTTTACAAAGGATGGGACCATGCTTTCCAAAGTAGAATTGTATGACTCAGTAAGAACCGTTTTTAATGTTGTTGAGCCAAACGAAATGTCCTTTTGGCAATCAGCCAATTATCTTGAAGAAGGCGGCAACATACTTGATAGCGTAGAAGAAGTAGCTACAAAAACTAAAAAATACAAAGGCTTATTTAAGGATATGAAACTTCACAGTTGGCGCTTTTGGGTTGATGGAGATTTTGGAAGGTTAGAGTTGCCAGTCCAAAACTTAAGAAATGATGTTTTAGTTAATTTTAAAGGAGTCTGGGATGATCAAGGAAGCCATCAATATCAAGTGGAATCAACCTTTGGGCGAACCTTTCTACCTATTGGAGTAACAGGAGGATACAGTACTGTGATTTTTGAAGATGATTTGGGAAAAAAAGAGCGAGCAGGATTAGCTACGCTTGGAACAAATATTAGTCTTCCTCTCCAAAGAATTCGAGGGAATTATTTAACCAGATTTGAAGTATCTATGGCTGGTCTGGCCAATCGGGTAGTATTTAATAACTTAGAAAGCATAAATCTTTCGGACGAAAACACTTTTGTTGTTGAATCTAATTTGAATTTTTCAAATTTAAGAAGAACTGCGGTTCAAAATGTAGGTCCTCGAGGTGGTCAAAGATTTAATTTGAAATATGAAAGAAATATTCTCAACGGTTCCAATCATCAATTACAAGCAGATTTTTCCTTGTATTTCCCTGGATTTCTACCTAATCATGCTGTAAAATTAAGTGGAGGATATCTAAACAAATTTGGGGCGGTAAATAATCAATTTATTAATAACCAAGCCTTCACAAGGGGTTACGAATTTCTGAATGGAACTGGGTTTTCAAAAATAGGGATTGATTATGGTTTGCCACTATTATATCCAGATTTAGGATTGTTGAGATTCATTTATTTAAAAAGAATTCGAGCAAATTTGTTTTTTGAATATGGCCGAAGAATTAAAAACTTTTCGAATCAAAAAACAGATTTCTCATCAACTGGAATAGAATTAATTTTTGACCAACAAGTTCTCAACTTTTTACCTTCAGGATTGGGGGTTCGAGGCTCCTATTTGCTGAATCAAGACCTTTTTTATCCAGATAGAAAATATAATTTCGAGGTTGTTTTTAATACAATATTTTAAGTTTTTGTATTTGAAGATTTAGAAATTTCACATTGAGCAAAAACTTGCTTTTCATTTTTATCTTTGCCTTCCATTTTTAAAGAGAAATTATCAAAATGAAAAAATTAGTAATCGCCCTTTCTGTTTTTGCTATGCTTTGGAGTTGTAATACCACAAAAGTGGTCAATGCTCCTGCTATCGAATTTGAAGACTTGGACACTTTGGTGGTCACTGCACCAAGAGAAATTGAGCCAGAAAAACCTAAAGTCTATCGGGCTTCGGCCAAAAGAACGCATGATTTGCTTCATACGAAATTGGAGTTGTCATTTGACTGGCCGAAAGAACAGGTTATTGGGAAAGCGACTCTGACATTAAAGCCGTATTTCTATTCTACAGATGAATTAGTTTTGGATGCTAAGGGTTTTAAATTCAATAAAATTACAATCAATGGTAGTCCAGTTAAATTTGAGAATACTGGACAGCAGGTCAAAATAGAATTGCCACGAGTTTATAACCGAAATGAAGAATTTAAAATCTTCTTGGATTATGTAGCAACGCCACGAGCGGATGGAGGGAGCCAGGCAATTACTGCTGATAAAGGATTATATTTCATTAATCCAAGAGGGGAGGAGGAAGACAAGCCTCAGCAAATTTGGACACAAGGGGAGACTGAATCCAACTCAAAATGGTTTCCAACTATTGATAAGCCAAATGAGCGTACCACACAAGAAATATATGTGACGGTTGATGATAAGTTTGAAACTTTATCAAATGGAGTATTGGTTTCTTCAAAGAAAAACTCTGATGGAACGAGGACGGATTATTGGAACATGGATCAACCGCATGCTCCTTATCTTTTTATGTTGGCCATTGGAGAGTTTGCAGTGGTGAATGATAAATGGAGAAATATTCCAGTAGATTATTATGTAGAGGAGGAATACAGAGAATCTGCGGCTAATATTTTTCCGCACACGCCTGATATGATGGAGTTTTTCTCTAAAAAATTAGGAGTAGATTATCCTTGGAAAAAATATTCTCAGGTTGTAGTTCGAGATTTTGTTTCTGGAGCAATGGAAAATACCACTGCTTCCATTTTTGGGGAATTTGTTCAAAAACACAATCATGAATTAGCAGATAATGATGACATCAATCAACTAATCACAGCACACGAATTGATGCACCATTGGTTTGGTGATTACGTGACCTGTGAGAGTTGGTCTAATCTGACGCTAAACGAGGGCTTTGCCAATTATGCAGAATATTTATGGTTTGAAAATCACGAAGGTGCTGACCATGCTGACCAACATCGTCTAAATGAAATCAACGGTTATCTTTCTTCGGCGGCAAATGGTATTCATGATTTGATTGATTTTGAATATGCGGATAAGGAAAATATGTTCGATGCACATAGTTATAATAAGGGCGGTTTGATTTTGCACATGCTTCGAAATTATGTAGGTGATGATGCCTTTTTTACTGCATTAGGAAAATATTTGAGAGACAATGCTTTTACTGCAGTCGAGGCGGATGAACTTAGAATGGCGTTTGAGGACACAACCGGAGAGGATATGAATTGGTTTTTTAACCAATGGTTTTTTGATAAAGGACACCCAGAATTGGAAATTGAAACGGGTTATGCCATCGCTCCTGATTCTGATACGGAACCAGTTCGAGTATTTGTGAAAGTGGCACAGATTCAAGATGCTTCAAAAATGCCTGGCGTTTTTCAACTTCCCGTGAAAATTGATTTTTATAAATCAAATGGTGAGAAAGTTACCAAAGAAGTTTTTATAAATCAACGCGAACAGGCTTTTGATTTTGAGCTTGATTTTGCTCCAAGTCTAATAAATTTCGATGCCGATAAAATGCTTTTAGCCGAAAAAGCAGAAATCAAATCCGTTGATAATTATGTTTTCCAATATAAGCATGCTCCTAAGTTTTTGGATAGATGGGAAGCCTTGGAAGCGCTGAAATATGAAGGTAGGGAAGAGGTGGCTGCGATGTTCACAAAAGCATTGGATGACCCATACCACGAACTTAGAATTAAGGCAGTCGAATATGTTGATCCAAAAGACGAAGTAATTGCTGCAAAATTACAACAATTAATTTCGAACGATAAGGAGTCTTCTGTGAGAGCTGCTGCAATTGGAAAGATTGCAGATTCAAAAAATTCGAAATATGCCGATTTGATATTGAACTCATTAAAAAATGAAAAATCAGTTGCTGTCAAAGGATCGGCATTGGTGGCGCTTCAAAAATTGGACAATGCTGCTGCATTAAAATATGCGGAATCTATAAAGGGTAATGCCGAAGGTAGTTTGCTAAAAGCCTTGGGGGATGTTTTTTCTGCTTCTGGAGATTCAAAATATCTTTCCTTTTATGAGGAAAATGTAGATAAACTGACTGCTTTTGACGTTATTGGATTCATGGAAAAATATGCTGCTTTGGGTGCAAAAGGTGATGCAATTCAAATCAAAAATATTGGTGAAAAACTACATAGAATCAGCATGAATTCCGAGGAGTCAGGTTGGAAAAAGTTTGGTTCCACCAAAGGTTTGGATGATTTACATGTTGAGTTAGCAACACGAGCATTGGATGCGACTGACTCAGATATGAAAGAAAAATTACAAGAGACTGACAAATACATTATTCAATTAATTGAAGAAGTAAAACTTGGGGAGACCAGCAGTCAGTTACAGATGTTTTACAATAAATATCCTACTAAGGTGGAGCCAAGACCTTAGAAAATTTAATTTTTCAATAGTAGAGACAATTTATGAATTGACTCTACTATTGAAATTCTCTACCACACGAATTTAGTATAATGGAAAAAGAATAGCTTCAAATCGAAAGGTTATTTTATTAGCTTTACCTAATCATCAGCCTCAAAATTTCGATACTTATTTTCAGTTGGAAAAAAGAACAAGAACATCACCAATCCCACCGCAAAAAACATAAAGGGCAGCAAACTGAACGTCAATAGAGCAGAGATGATGGCATATAGATTTGCCATCTCCATTATTGCTCCTTGCATAATCGAAGTTTCTCGATAAAAGCTCGCTTGGGCTGTTTCATCTTTTATTGTTAAAAACTTCTTTTTGCGATTTTTCCCATATCGAATGGCTAAAAAAAATCCACCAAATGTTAGTAATGGTAAAATATAATACAGCCAATGCTGCGCAAATTCCTCGTTGAATAAAGTAGCACGACCCTTTAGAATATACTGTATAAAAAAGTAGAATAAAAATTGCCCAATAAGCAGCCCAATGAAAATGACTCTGGCAATATTGATTTGACCTTTGGCGACTTCGTTCATAACAAATACTTTTTACCTTTTTCTTTGCTGGCTCAATGATAATGATAAATTTGTCTGACAAACATAATTCATTGAAAATCAAATACTAAGAAAATGGAAAATAATAAGGTCATCGAAAATAAGGAATTGAAAATTTGGGAAGCATTGGTGCCTGTTTTAATATTGATTGGGTTGTTGGCCTACAATATATTTTATGCAGATGGTGTTTTGCTCGGTGATTATTCCAACCATTATATTTTGCTAATCGGAGGTTTGATTGCTGCATTTGTTGGACTCTTCAATAAAGTGTCTATTCTAACAATGGTTATGGAAGTTTGGGGTAACCTCAAAAGTGTTTTTGTCCCATTGATGATTTTATTATTAGTGGGGGCTTTAGCAGGTACTTGGATGGTCAGCGGCGTCGTTCCAGCCATGGTCTATTATGGGTTACAAATTCTAAATCCGACCATATTTTTGGCTGCCTCAGTTGTGATATGTGCAATCATTTCATTGGCCACTGGTAGTTCCTGGACAACCTCAGCAACTGTAGGCATTGCGCTTATTGGAATTGCAGGAGCAATGGGTATTTCACCTGGAATGGCTGCAGGAGCCATCATTTCAGGCGCCTATTTTGGTGATAAAATGTCCCCTTTGAGCGATACCACCAATTTAGCACCTGCAATGGCAGGGGGCGAATTGTTCAGCCATATTCGTTACATGATGTACACCACCATTCCTTCCATCACAATTACTATCATCATTTTTGCCATTATCGGTTTTTCCATGGAAACGGTTGGGGGTGTTTCAAATGATGGTTTAATCGAAAAGTTATTGACCTCCAAGTTTAATATCACGCCAATGCTTTTTATTGTTCCAGTAGTCGTTGTGATTGCCATTATCATGAAAATGAAACCACTGATTGCTCTTGGAATCGGAGCTGTTTTGGGGGGCGTGTTTGCAATGATTTATCAACCGCAGGTACTTCAAGAATTGAGTAGTTCAAATATTAGTTCAGTTTTCAAAGCATTTACTTCGAGTACAGAATTGGCACTTCCGGCATCGGAAGAATTTCAAAGTTTAGATAATGATACTAAAAGTAATTTGTCGAAATTATTGAGTGGAAAAGGAATGGAAGGAATGCTTTGGACGATTTATTTGATTATCGCTGCCATGGTATTTGGCGGCGTAATGGATGCAATTGGTGCCTTATCCAGAATCAGTGCTGCATTGTTGGGGCTGTCTGATTCAGTTTTTGGATTGTTTGCAAGTACGGTAGCAAGTTGTTTGGCACTCAATATCACTGCGAGCGACCAATATTTGGCCATCGTTGTTCCTGGAAAAATGTTTTCAAAGGCATATAAAGAAAAAGGATTAGCGCCAGAAAATTTGAGTAGAACGCTCGAAGATTCGGGAACAGTGACCTCTGTTTTGATTCCTTGGAATACCTGTGGAGCTTATCAGGCAGGCGTTTTGGGAGTTCCTGTTTTTGAATATTTTGCCTTTGCTATATTCAACTATATTAGTCCGTTCATGACTTTGATTTTTGCAGCCTTTTCTATCAAAATTAAGGAATTATCGAACTAAGAATTTGATTTTTGTGACATAATAAAATTTTATTTTTTTTAATTTAAAACAAATTTTCTTCCGAGAGATAGCGCTAAAAATTGTTAAAATATGGATTTTTTGTGAATGGTGATTTTTTTGTATCAGTTTTTTTTCTCTACATTGGCGCTGATAATTATTGAATACACCAAACTCTATTCATTTGTTTAAACCGTATTTTTAACCAACTTAAATTTTATTATTATGATGGCTTACTTACCTCAAATCATCTCTCTACTTAGTGGAGCAGCTGGTGGAAATGTTGCAGGTTCTTTAATGAAAGGCAGCTCATTAGGTACCCTTGGAAACTCAATCGCTGGCATTCTTGGAGGTGGATTAGGTGCTGGAATTTTAGGAATGATTCCCGGTATGGATGTAGGGAGTGCTGCCGAAGGATTAGGTGTTGCGAATATTCTTGGAAGTGTAGCTTCTGGTGGTGTTGGTGGTGGTGCAGTAATGGCTATTATCGGCCTTGTCAAAGGAATGATGAAATAATAAGAGTATAATCATCAAAACTAACGAAAAACAACGCTCTTATTAGATTAAGATCAAATCCGGGGTATTTATACTCCGGATTTTTTTTATTTTCTGAAAAATGTATTCAAAAATTCTTGATAGGCCGCTGGCTTCATCAATGCTTGTAATTCTTCACTTGGGACTTCTGTTAATTTTAATATCCAACCATCCTTAAAAGGCGAACTATTTATCAAAGAAGGAGTCTCCAATAATTTGGTATTCAATTCCTCCACCTTCCCCGATAAGGGAAAAAATAATTCAGTATCCACCTTATCAGTTTCAATAAATGCCATCTGGTTTTCCTTCGAGTAAAATCTTCCAATTTCTGGCAATACAACTCTTTTTATATCTCTAAAAAACTCTTGCCCAAATTCAGTGACTCCCACCTTAAAATAATTTTCAAAAGGAAGAATCCATAATTCACCATCTGGGTGATATAACGCTGTTCTTAAATAGTTTTTCATTGGATTAATTTTTGTAAAACCTAAAAGTATCTACTGAATTCCCCCTTTTTTAAAATTGAAGTTGTTTAAAAATAGATTTTAAGCTGTAAATCCAATTTTAAAGAACCTGATTTTGCCAAATTTTAAATCCGTAGCTAAGGCTATGAATTGAAAATTTGACTTCTTCAGAACCTTTAACCTTGAATTTTCGCATCTAAACTCCATTATTAAACAACTTCCATCAAATCTGCACAGATGAGAGGGGAAATTTTATCTAAAAAGAATATCACAAAATTAGCGCGGATTTTTAATCCACTTTGTAAATCTATATTTATTTACAAAGGAAAAATAAATTGTAAAATAGTAGAGTGTACCCATTCACGAGCGCTTTTTCATTTTGAGAATGAAGAAGCTGTCCTTAAAGAAAAGGTAGAAAAAAATCCGGAATCACATCCCGTCGTTTTCGTATTTGATTTTTTGATGGACGCAAAATTTCCTAAACACGTTGTGGTTTTGAATTTTTGGGAGAGGAGCCATTGTGATTTCAAATTTTATTTCAGATACGATGAAAACAACTCGGATATAAGCTTCCTGACACCTGCCACTTTGAATAGGCCTTATTTCATTCATTTTATTTCTGAAGTGCCCTTAAAAAATAGAATAAAAAGAAGTTGGTATCGATTACTCTATAATTTTGGTTTAAAATCATTGGTCAATGATGGTAGTTTTTTTGTTCAGGGAAGGTTGCCATTTTGGATGGAGGAGGCTACCAACTACAGTTTGAAACTAAGTAAACCTTTTTCGATATTAATGGTCAATGGCGAAGAACGCTACCCAATTGAATACCTGAGAATACCCATAAACAAACGTGGTGGGCAGGAGATTAAGCAGGAAATAAAAACGCTTAATTTCTTGAATACTTTTGATATGGAATATCTACAGATTCCAAAAGTGAAATACGATAAGGGTAGGTTGGTAATGACGAATATTAAACCCCCATACCAGTTTGAGTGCCATGAACTGACCGAGATACATCTCCATGCCCTCTTCGAATTGTATTATTCCAGTTATGTTGAAAAGCGATTGGGAAGACTTCCTTTTTGGGAAGAATTAATCGATGACCTTTTGCGATTAGAAAAAAAGGTCTCCAAAGTTAGAGGCCAAAAAGACCTGCAACTGAAAAGGGTGATTAAAAGTCTTTGGAGAATTAAAGAAGAATATTCTGAAAACGAAAAGATTCAAGTCGTGTTGGCTAATTGCCAATTTACCCCTGAAAAAGTATTTTATGACAAGGAAAAATTGAGAGTATTTGATTGGAGAAAAGCAGACAATTTGCCGTTGTTTTTTGATATTTTCCACTTCGTTTTAATGGACGACATAAAAAATAACCAATCGGCTCCTCACATTCTAATCGATAAATTAGAAAACATCTTTTGGGACAAAAATTTCCTTTCTTTGTTCTCGGAGTTTGAGGTTGATTGGAAAAAATGCCTTCGATTTTATTTATTGAAAACGATTACGACCATTCTTATTAATGTAAAGGACTTGAATCAGATTTCCTCAATTGATAAACAAAAACTAAAAGGACTGGGAGGTTTACTAAGATTGACGGAAAAAGAGCGGGTGAAAAGCAGTAAATCAAGTGAAAAATCTACTATTTAACTATTTTATTAGTTAATTTTTAGTGAAAAAAAGTTTATTTCTTGGTTGTTGTGTAGAAAACCCTTACCATCCGTTTTCTGACCTGAAAATGTAATGTTTTTTTGTTATTTGAGTAGGTCAGATGACTTCGGACCCCAAGTTCGATACACTATTTTTAAACAAAAATTTATCATTTTGAGACAAAGGAAAGTTTTTAATTACGTGAAAGGAAATTGGTATTTTGTAATTAAATCTATACCAAATGACATTAAGTTGCACAGATTAACAAAAGAGGAAGCAGTAGAATCTTTTTTGAAATATAAAGCAGTAAAAAAGAAGATTGAGTGGTTAGGTGTTTGGAACGGAAAGAAATGGGAAGAGAAAACAGAGCCAACAGCTGCGATGCTCCAAGAATTACAGCAATAAAGATTTTATAAAAAATAAATCCCGAATTTTTGATTTGTCAAAAATTCGGGATTTTTTGTTGTCCAAAATCACCAGAAGAATGAATATGGACAAACTTCGCTATCCAATTGGACAACCCCAGTTCAAGGAAAACTACACTTCTCAGGATATAAAAATCGCTATTGGCGTCCTCAAAAATTTTCCGGAAAGATTGAAAGAACAACTTTCAAAAATGTCGAAGGCAGATTTATCAAGACAATATCGACCAGAAGGGTGGACGGGTAATCAAGTGGTGCATCATTTGGCGGACAGTCATATCAATGCTTACATCCGTACGAAATTTACGTTGACTCAACAGCCAGTCACCATAATGGGATACAATGAAGATGATTGGGCCTTAACCCCTGATGTCGATGTGGTTCCAATTGAGGCTTCAGTCCAAATTTTAGATGGATTGCATAGACGTTGGTCAGGGCTTTTGGGCGCACTTGATGAGGATTACTTCGAGTCAAGCTATCATCACCCTGAGAACAACCGAGAATGGAAATTGAAAAAAGTAGTCCACCTTTATGAGTGGCATTGTCGCCATCATTTAGGGCATTTGAAGATTTTGTCCAGCAAATAATTTAAGCAAGTTTCAACACATCTTTCATTGAGAAAACGCCTTGTTTTCCAATAATCCATCGGGCTGCTTGGATGGCTCCGAGGGCAAAACCCTCTCGACTGTGGGCGGTATGTTTGATTTCAATTTCATCGATTGGAGAATTGTAAACTATCGAATGAGTGCCAGGAACTTTATCAATTCGCTTTGAAATCAAACTGATTTTTTCTTCATCGAATGCTGGTTCATTCACCCAAGCATTTTTGCGGTCTAAATTTTCAATCACCTGATTTGCCAAACTAATGCCCGTTCCACTTGGGGCATCCAATTTTTCGGTATGATGAATTTCTTCCATCTCCACATCATATTGCGATTGAGGATTCATCATTTTGGCGAGGTATTCATTCACTGCAAAAAAGATGTTTACTCCAATGCTAAAATTGGAAGCATAGATAAATGCGCCATTATTTTGAATAGCCAAGGCTTCAATTTCTGGTTTTTTATCCAACCATCCTGTCGTTCCGCTAATCACTGGAATGCCTACCTCAATGCAAGTTTTTAGATTTTCAAATGCAGCTTCTGGTCTTGAAAATTCGATTGCTACATCTGCTTTTTGTAAATTTTCAATGGTAAAATCCTCCAAATTTTCGTGACCAACTTTAAGGACAATTTCATCGCCTGCTTGCGTGGCCAATCGTTCAATGGTTTTACCCATTTTGCCGTATCCTATTATTGCAATTTTCATTTTGTATGTTTCTTTCGGAAATTCAATTTTTTTTCTGTGTCCAGGGGTAGAGAGGATTCATGAATCCTCTCTACAGTGGGCACCTATTTTTGCCCCAAATTCATTAAACCACCTCAATCATAAATTTATTTTTCTTCCCTTTTTCGAGCATAATGTATTTGCCATGCAGCAATTGCTCCCTTCCAACGGAGGTATCGATATCCGTAATTTTTTCTTTGTTTACAGAAATAGAATTTCCCTGAACGGCGCGTCGAGCATCAGATTTGGAAGATGCAATAGTGGTTGATTCCGCCAACAAATCCATGATGTTGACTCCTTTTTCAATAGTCTCTTTTTTTACCTTAAAACTATCAACCTCACCAGCTACCGTTTTCAGCGCTGATTCATTCATGCTCAATAAAGATTCGCGAGAAGCATTTCTTGAAAAAAGTAGCTCGCTCACCTTCATTACATTTTCATACTCTTCATCTGAATGACAACGACGGGTTAGTTCTTCCGCCAATAGTTTTTTCAACTCACGAGGATCTTCGGCCAAATCGGATTCCATTTGCTCTACTTCTGAGTGAGATTTCAAAGTAAAGTAGCGAATGTATTTACCCAAATCGGCATCTGCTGCATTGATCCAAAACTGGTAGAATTTATATGGAGAAGTCATATTTCCATCCATCCAAATATTACCTGCTTCAGATTTTCCAAATTTAGAACCATCTGCTTTGGTTAAAAGTGGAGTAGTGACGGCAAAGGCATGTTCGCCCAAATTTTTACGAATAAATTCAGTACCAGAAGTGATGTTGCCCCATTGATCAGAGCCTCCCATTTGTAGGGTACATCCATGTTCTTTGTACAAACATTGAAAGTCATAAGCCTGCAAAAGTTGGTAACTAAATTCAGTGAAAGAAAGACCCGTTTCTACTCGTTTTTTTACAGACTCTTTGCTGGTCATGTAATTGATTGTCAACGTTTTACCCACATCTCTGAGGAAATCGAGGACATTCATATTTTTATAAAAATCGTAATTGTTGACGAGTTTTGCATCCGTTTTTCCAGAACCAAATTCCAGAAATTTTTCCATTTGCTTCACCTGATGTTGCAGATTGTTATCCAACTCATCATAAGACTTCAACTGTCGTTCTTTGTCTTTCCCAGAAGGGTCTCCAATACGCCCTGTAGCACCACCTAAAAGCGCAATTGGTTTATGCCCGCTTCTCTGAAAAAGCGTCAAAAGTTGCACTTGAACAAAGTTCCCAATCGTCAAGGAAGGAGCCGTAGGGTCAAACCCAATATAGCCACTGCGGAGGCCTTCAGATAAATGTTTCTCGACGTCCGGGGTGCTTTGGTGCAACATTCCCCGCCACTTCAATTCTTCTATGAAATTCATTGCTGTATTTATTTTGAGGTGCAAATGTATTTTATGTTTATGAAAACCGTTGAATTAAAAGAAAAATTCCACAAATAAAATTTTACTTCATCCAATATTTTTTTGGATGGACATCTAAACAATATTTTGATTTCCATTTTTATTTTGATTTACTAATTACCTTCGCGCCAGAATGAACTTAGAACGCTTAATCGCAAAACGGGCCATGCAATCGGGAAAACAATCGTTTACTCGGTTGATAATTGTCATCGCAACTATGGCAGTGGCATTGAGTTTGACGGTAATGATCTCTACCAGTGCGCTTATTTCTGGGTTCAAAAAAGAGATTACAGATAAGATTTTTGGCTTTTGGGGGCATATTCATATCACAGATGTGAACTCTTCTCGGTCGTTGGTAGAAGCTTATCCGCTTGAAAAGGACTCAAATTTTATAGAAACGGTTAAAGATATTAAGACCGTTGAGTACCTTGATTTTCGTCGATTCTTGGGAATAGAATTTCCTGACTACACGGTGAATCGACAAACGAACGGCGGTGTTCGTCACGTTCAAACTTTTGCCATGCGTCCTGGAATTATTCAAACGCGAAAGCAAATTGAAGGCATTATTTTGAAAGGGGCAGGGAAGGAGTATGATTGGAATTTCTTTGAGGGATACATGGAGGAAGGAAAAACGTTGGCCAAAAAAGATACTTCAGATACGCGTCAGATTTTGATTTCAAGATACACAGCTGACCGTTTGGAAACAGAAGTAGGCAAAAAGTTTTTAGTTCATTTTGTCGATAATGGAGAAACGGTTCCGTTGCGATTTGAGGTAGCGGGAATTTATAAAACTGGTCTGGAGGAGTATGATATGAAATTCGCTTTGGTAGATATTTCAGTGATTCAAGAGTTATTGGGTTGGAATGAAAATCAGGTGGGCGGATATGAAATTTTTGTTGAAAATATCGATGACTTGGATGTGCTATCAGATTTTATTGATATTGAAGAATTGCCCAATCACCTTTATGCAGAGACAATTCGTCAAAAATTCCCACCTATTTTTGAATGGCTGAACTTGCAAGATTTGAATGAGATAGTCATCATGGTTTTGATGTTGGTCGTTTGCATCATCAATATGATAACCGCTTTGCTGATTTTGATTTTGGAAAGAACTAAAATGATAGGCGTTCTAAAATCGTTGGGAGCAGCTGATTGGTCAGTTCGAAAGATATTTCTCAACTATGCTGGCTTCATCGTTTTGAATGGAATCTTATGGGGAAATATCATTGGCATTGGCCTTTGTTTTTTGCAGAAGACCTTTGGATTTATCAAACTTTCAGAGGCAGATTATTATCTTTCTACCGCTCCAATTGACCTAAATCTTTGGACCATCCTTTTATTGAATATTGGAACTTTTGTGATTACGCTGTTCTGCTTGATTTTACCTACTTGGTTGGTGACGAGAATTACTCCCGTGAAGGCGATTCGATTTGATTAAGCAAAAATATAATCCCCAAAAACATACAGCCAAACGCCCACATAAATAAAGGTTGGAATAACGATGCCGCGCATGGTATCCGTCTGTTTGCGTTTAAAAGCGATATTCATTGGAATAGAATTGAGACCAATAGCGACAATGGCAAAAGTTCTTTTTCTAAAACCATCAGAGAAGAGTTGTCCTTCCATTTCATCCCGCATAGATTCCAAACCTTCAATCATCCACATTAATATGAAATAACTAACGATTGGGACTAAAACGCCCCAAATGAGGCCTTCAACAATTGAGTTTTTTTTGAGCATTTATGCAGATTGTTTTAAACTATATTTTTTGCGAAGATTCATGATCATGTCCTTCGTCATTTTTTCTAAATCGTAATTTGGTTGCCATCCCCAATCCTCGGTTGCCTTCGAATCATCAATACTTTTAGGCCAACTTTCGGCAATGGATTGTCTAAGTGGATTCGATTTGTAAGTCGCCTTAAATTCTGGAAATTCTCTTTTGATTGAGGCAACAATCTCTGCGGGTGAAAAAGTCATTCCTGCCAAATTATAAGAATCTCGAATGGTGATTTTTTCTTTAGGCGCCTCCATCAGTTCCAAAGTCGCACGAATCGCATCATCCATATAAATCATTGGAAGCGATGTGTTCTCACTCAAAAAAACTTCAAAATCTTCTCCTTTTACAGCGGAATGATAAATATGAACGGCATAATCTGTCGTACCTCCGCCAGGCAAAGAACGGTGGCCAATGATGCCAGGGTAGCGCAAAGAACGAATATCGACACCATACCTCAAAAAGTAATAATTACCCCAAAATTCACCCGCCATTTTACTGATTCCATAAACAGTGGTTGGTGTGGCTGGGGTGACTTGAGGTGTGTTCTCACGAGGGGTATCTGGCCCAAAAGCAGCAATAGAACTTGGATGAAAAATCTTTTCGACCTTATGGTCACGCGCAATATCAAGGACATTGAAAAGACCTTCCATATTGATATTCCAAGTAAAACGCGGTTTCTCTTCACCCTTTGCCGAAAGGATAGCAGCAAGGTGGTAAATTTGTGTAACTCGGTTTTCAACGACCAGTTCGGTCATTCTGTCTTTGTCTAAAACATTGAGTGTATCGGTTCGGGTATTGGGCAGCTTTATTTCCCTCAGATCGGTGGCAAGTACATTTTCTGCACCATATTTTTCTTGCAACGCTTTGGTCAAAACAGTTCCAATCTGACCCCCTGCTCCTGTAATAAGGATAGATTCTTTTCTCATAATTTTGGTTATAATATGTTGCTTAGAAGGCGAGTGGTAAAGTTACAAATTGAAAACAGTGATCAAGTAAAAGAAGCGATAAAAAGTACCTTAAAAAGTAGGTATTTTTTGAAGAAAAGAAAAGGATGAATCTTTATAATTTACTGAACAACAGTAAGTTGTGATGCCATTTGTTACCAAAAGATAAGGAACTTTTAAAGTTGAGTTGTACCACGCAATTTGCTCAAAAGTATCCTGATTGACTTTTACTTTGGGTGATTTGCACTCGATAAGAATAAATGGTTGGTGATTTTTATCAAAAATCAGAAGGTCAAATCGCTTGGGTAAATCATTGACTTTGATTGATTTTTCAACAGCGATGTAGTTTTTTGAAAAACCAATTTCCTTTTGCAAATAAATAATCAGGAGTTGCCTCACCAATTCTTCGGGCAAATTGACCAAATACTTTTTTCGAATGGGATCCCACAAATAGGATTTGCCTTCCTCTACTTTTGTGGTTAGGTCTTTTTGAAAGGCCAATAAATCTATGGGCATAGTCATGCAAGCTGAACTTGTGTTCTGCAATTATAGTGTAAAATATCGAAATTGGGAAAGCAAGTTCCAGCGTTTTAAAACGCTAAAAAACCATCTACAAACCCTTCCATTGCTTCCTTGGTTTCTTCCTTGATTTCTGAATTTTCATTCAAAACGGATTTGATTGAGGAAATGGGCAAATTCTTAGGATAAGCGGTCATGCCCACATGTTGGCAAACGCCAATCAAATGGTCAATCCCTCTTAAATTTCCAGCTCTACCAGAGGCAGTACCGATCATCGCCACTTTTTTGCCTTTAAAAGTATCTGCATAATTTCTAACCGAAATGGCATCTAAAAACAACTTGACAATTCCAGGGTAGCTGCCGTTGTACTCTGGCATTACAAAAACTATCTTATTGGCAGGAGAGAAAAACTCGTCTTG